>JAYEKC010000521.1:0-9261 GCA_034716715.1 Gemmatimonadota bacterium
CTCGTCGTGGCGCCCGTGATCACGGCGGTGCTGCAGCCCATCCTCCGGCGCCTGCGCCGCGGCCACCGCGTGCTGCGCAACGAGTACGGCGAGATCACGAGCGTGCTGCAGGAGGTGGTGAGCGGCATGCGGCTCGTGAAGAGCTTCCGGGGCGAGCCGTACGAGGACCGTCGCTTCACCGGCGCGAGCGGCAACTACACGCGCGGCATGATCCGCATCACGCGGCTCTCGCTCCTCTCCGGGCCCATCACCGAGGTGCTCGGCACCGTCGTGGCCGTGGGCGTCCTCTGGATCGGGGCGCGCGAGATCTTCCTGGCGGAAGCCACTGGCGGCACCGCGGCCCTCGACGGCGGCATGCTCATCACCTTCATGGTGATGCTGATGCGGTTGCTGCCGCCCCTCAAGCAGCTCTCGCAGGCGCCCACCGTGGCCACCCAGTCGCTCGCCGCGGCTGAGCGCTTGTTCGAGATCCTCGACGAGCCCACCGAGACGCAGCGCGACCGGGGGACGCGGGACGCGGCGGGCCTCTCCACGGCGATCGCCTTCGAGGGCGTAGTGTTCTCGTACGACGGCGCCCAGCGTGTCCTCGACGGCATCACGTTCACGGCGCGCAAGGGCGACGTGGTCGCGATCGTCGGGTCGAGCGGGGCGGGGAAGAGCACGCTCGTGGACCTGATCCCGCGGTTCATCGAGCCCACCGCGGGCCGCATCACCCTCGACGGCGTGGACACCCGCGAGATCCGCCTGCCGTCGCTCCGCGCGCTCACCGGCATCGTGAGCCAGGACACGGTGCTGTTCAACGACACGGTCTTCGCGAACATCGCGTACGGCGCCGCCGAGTCGTTCGGCCGTGCGCAGGTCGAGGCGGCGGCACGCGCCGCCAACGCGCACGACTTCATCGCGCAGCTGCCGCAGGGCTACGACACCGTGCTCGGCGAGCGCGGCACGCGCCTCTCCGGCGGCCAGCGGCAACGCATCGCCATCGCGCGGGCCCTCCTCGTGGACCCGCCAATCCTCATCCTCGACGAAGCCACCTCGGCGCTCGACTCCGAGAGCGAGCGGCTGGTGCAGCAGGCCATCGAACGCCTCCTCGCCGGCCGCACCGTCTTCGTCATCGCCCACCGGCTGTCCACCATCACCCGCGCCACGCAGATCCTCGTCCTCGACCGTGGGCAGGTCGTCGAGCGCGGCACCCACGCCGACCTGCTCGCCCGCGAAGGCGCCTACGCGCGCCTCCACGCGCTGCAGGCCACGCCGCTCCAGTGACCGGCGGCGCGCCCGCCGGCGCCGCGCCCGCCACGGGCCACCCCGGCAACGACCCGGCAACGGCACGCGAACGGCCGCCCACGCTCGCCCACCGGGTGGAGTATGTCGCGCTGCGCGCCTTCCTCGCCGCCCTCACGCCGCTCGGCCCGGCCCGCGCCGCCGCGGTTGCGGGCGCCTTCGCCCGGTTCGCCTACCGTCCCCTCGGCATCCGGCGCGGCGTGGTCGAGCGGCAGGTCGCGGCCGCATTTCCGCGCGCCAGCCGAGACGAGGTGCGGCGCATCGCACGGGAGTCGTACGACAACCTCGGCCGCGTGGCGGTGGAAAGCGCGCAGCGCGCCGCCCGGGGGCGCGACGCCGTCCTCGCCGCGTTCGACGACTCGCCGGACTGGGCCGTCGTCGAATCCGCCCGCGCCCGGGGGCGCGGGATCGTGATGGTGGCCGGCCACGCCGGCAACTGGGAACTGATGGGCGCGTACCTCGCGGCGCGGCTCGGCACCTTCCACGCCATCGCCCGGGGCATCGGCAATCCGTTCGTGGACCGGTACGTTCGCCGCGTGCGCGAGCGGCTCGGCATGCGGATCCTGCACGACCAGGACGCCGTCCGCGCCGTGCCGCGGTTCCTGCGGCAGGGCGACGCCGTCGGCTTCCTGTCGGACCAGGCGGCCGTGGGCCTCGCGTCCACCTTCGTGCCGTTCTTCGGCCGGCCGGCCAAGACGCCGCGCGGCGCCGCCGTGTTCGCACTTCGTTTCGGCGCGCCGGTCGTCGCCGTGCACGCCATCCGTCAGGACACCGGCCGGTACCGGATGCTGGCCGAGGAGATCCCGGTCCCCGATACGGGCGACCGCGAACGCGACGTGGACGACGTGATGCGCCGGTTCACGGACGTGCTCGAGCGCGTGGTGCGCGCGCACCCGGGCCAGTACTTCTGGCAGCATCGGCGCTGGAAGCACCAGCCGCCCGATACGCCGCCGCACCTCCGCGGCCCGTGACCGCCGCCGCTCCGGCCCGCGCGGCCGCCGTCCGACGCGCCCACGACCTCCTGGAGAGCCGATGACCCTCGACGTCGCCGCCATACGCGAGCGCGAGTTTCCGTGGGCCGCGCGGGGTGAGGCCACCTACCTCGACCACGCTTCAACGGGGCCCCTGCCCATGCGCGCCCGGCGGGCGCTCGAGGAGCAGGGACTCCGGCGGGCCGAACCGTTCCGCCTCCGGGGGGACGACCTGTTCCCGGTGCTGCAGCGCGCCCGCGAGGCCGCGGCCGCCCTGGTTGGCGCGCCGGCGGGCAGCATCGCGCTCATGACGAACACGTCGCACGGCGTCAACCTGGCGGCGCGCACGCTGCCGTTTGGCGCGGGCGACGTCGTGCTCTCCACGGCCGGCGAGTTTCCCGCGAACGTGTACCCGTGGATGGCGGCGACGCTGGCCCGTGGCGCCGAGTACCGGATGCTGCCGCTCGCGGGTGGCTTCCCCGACGAGGCGGCCATCCTCCACGCCGTGGAACACGACCCCCGCGTCCGCGGTGTAGCGGTGTCGTGGGTCAGTTTCTGGAACGGATTCCGCTTCGACCTCGAGGCGCTCGGCGCGGCGTGCCGCCGGCACGGCAAGTGGTTGTTCGTGGACGCCATCCAGGGCGTGGGCGCGGTGGAGCTCGACGTCGTGCGCGCGAACGTGGACGTCCTGGCGTGCGGAGCGCAGAAGTGGCTGCTGTCGCCCTGGGGCACGGGGTTCTGCTACGTCCGGCCGGAGCTGGTCACGCGGCTCGAACCCGCGGAAGTGGGCTGGATGGCCCAGCCAGCCACGTCGGACTTCACGCGATTCCTCGACTACGACCCCGCGTGGTTCGACGACGCGCGCCGGTTCGAGGTGGTGACGCTCGACTTTGTGAGTTTCGCCGCGATGACGGCGAGCCTCTCGCTGTTCCTCGAGGGGACGCCTGCCGCCGCAGCCGCACGCGTGCGCGCGCTCGGCGACCGGGCCGTGGCGTTCGTCGCGGCGCACGAGGGCCTGACGCTGGCGTCGCCCGCCGAGCCCTCACGGCGCGCCGGCGTGATCGCCCTCCGCCCGCGCGACCTCGCCGCGGCGCACCAGCGGCTCAAGGACTCGCGCGTGTCGCACGTCGTGCGCGAGGGCAGCATCCGGCTCTCGCCGCACTTCTACAACACCGAGGCGGAGCTGGATCGCGCGCTGGAGCTGCTGGTCGCGGGGTAGGCGCGTCGCGCGGGCGGCGTGCGCCGCGTCAGCGGGGCTTGCGGAGCTCCACCGACACCTCGCGCCGCGCGTCGGCGGCGATCGCCAGGTCGCGGCCCACCTGTTCGGCCGCGGCAATCGCCTCGGTCACCGTCGAAACCGGGACGGCGCCGATCTGGAGCCTGAGCAGGCCGAGGCGGATCGTCTCCAGTGCGGTGACCGTGGTGGCGAGGCGCTCGGCGGCGTCGTCGCGCTCGCGCTCCAGCGAGCGGGCGTCGGCCTCGCGGCCTGCCCGGGTGGCGGCGGCTGCGGCCTCGTCGAAGCGGCCAATGGCGTCGCGCAGCTTCTGCGCGTCGCCCTCGAGGCGGCGCACGGTGGCCGGCACGTCCTTCAGCTCGCGGCGCGTCGCCTTGGGAAGCGAAGTGAACAACGCCTCGAGCGCGCGCCCGAGGGCCACTTCGGTGTGCTGCGGAAGGGCGACGGTCGCGGCCGGACGCTTCATCCCCACACCGGCAAGGCGGAACAGGCGCTCGCCCAGCCCGCTGCGCCAGAAGCGGAGGCGGAGCGAAAGCTTCTCGGACCCCCGGCTGAGCACTGCGGCGCGCGCGAGGCCGAGCACGAGCAGGCCGCCGCCCAGGACCGACGCCATGATTGCGACGGGGATGAGCCAGACGGCCCCGGGCTGGAGCCGCGCCGCTACGGCTGCGATCCCCCCAATCGCACCGACGGCCGCGCCGGCCGCGAACACCCGTCCGGGCGTCACGGCGAGCGTCTGCGTGGACTCGTATTCGAGTTCCTCGCGACGACGGTGAATGTGGGTCGCCACGGCGCCCCGGATGTCGGCGAGCGTGAACCCGCCGGCGATCAGCCGGCGGATGCTGTTGATCGCGGGCAGGGCGACGAGGGCGCCGGCGCCCGCAATGACCGCCGCCGCCACGGCGTACTGCCCCGAGCCCACGAGCGCCGCGATGGCACCGGTGCCGTAGAGAGCCAGGATGAACGCCACGCCGCGCATGCGGTCGCCCCGGGAAAGCCAGACGCGGAGTGGTGCCGGGAGTTCCCTCGGCTGCTCGAACGCGGCGTCCACCGCCTCGGCGAGCGCCTCACCCGTGGGCCAGCGGAGTTCGGGCAGCTTCTCGAGGCAGCGCTCCACCGCCTGCGCCAGCCGAAGCGGCACGTGCGGCGCGGCGGTGGTGATGGGAGCGGGCCGCCGCGTGGCGTGCGCCGCCATCACCGCCGCCGCGCTCGGCGCGTCGAACGGCAGCGCGCCCGTGAGGGCGTAGTACGCCGTGATGCCGAGCGAGTAGAGGTCGCTCCGGCCGTCCACGGCCGCGCCCGCGGCCTGTTCGGGGCTCAGGAAGTGGATCGTTCCCCGCACGTAGCCGCCGTCGGCGGTGCTTGGCGTCGCCACGTCGCCGGCGATGCCGAAGTCGGTGACCAGCGCCCGACCCGTCGCCCGCTCGAGGAGGATGTTGTCCGGTTTCACGTCGCGGTGCACGATGCCACGCAGGTGGGCGTACGCGAGGGCCCAGCCCACCTCGCGCAGGATCCGCGCCGCCTCCGGCGGGGGAAGCGCGCCGCGCGCGCGGAGTCGCTCACCGAGCGTCTCGCCGTCGATGTACGCCATCACGAAGAAGACGAACTCGCCGGCGTCGTCCACGTGGTGGATGGGGACGATGTTGGGGTGCGAGAGTTGCGCGGCCATCTGCGCCTCGCGGACGAACCGCTCGCGCAGCTCCGGCTTCGCCGCGGCGAGCGTGCGCGGGAGCACCTTCACTGCGACCGGCCGCGCGAGGCGGAGCTCGCGCGCCAGGTACACGATGCCCATGCCGCCCCGCCCGAGTTCCCGCTCCAGCGAATAGCGGCCGGCCACGACCTGCTGGAAGTCGATGAACTCCCGGTCGGGGGCGATCGGCAGCGTCACCCGGCCCCCGTCATCTCCACGACGGCCACGTCGCGGCCGCCCTTCCGCACGAGGAACCAGCGGCCGCGCACGGCGCGGCCCGCGGGCACCGTGGTGTCGTTCGCGCCGAGCTTCGCGCCGTTCACGGTCACGGCGCCCTGCTGGAGGAGCTTCCGCCCCGCACTCCGCGACTGCCCCATCGCGTGCTCCAGCACGCCGAGCACGTCGAGCGGCGCGCCGGCGGGCGCGGTCGCCGACGGGATTTCCCGCGCGAGCGTGGCGAACACGTCGTCGGTGATGCTGGCAGGATCGGCCTTCCTGTCGAACACGATCCGCGACGCCTCCTCCACCACCTGCGTTGCCGCGGCGCCGTGCAGCATCGTCGTCATGGTCCGCGCGAGCTCGCGCTGCGCAGCGCGCTCGTGCGGTGCCTCGGCGTGCGCACCCTCGATCGCCTCGATGTCGGCGCGGGGCAGGAACGTGAACATCCGCAGGTACCGGCCCGCGTCCGCATCCTCCGCGTTCACCCAGAACTGGTAGAACGCGTACGGCGACGTCATCGCGGCGTCGAGCCACACCGCGCCGCCCTCGGTCTTGCCGAACTTCTTGCCGCTCGACGTCGTGACGAGCGGCGCGGTGAGCGCGTGCGCCTCCACGCCGGCCGCGCGGCGGAGCAGCTCGACGCCGGCGGTGAGGTTGCCCCACTGGTCGCTGCCCCCCACCTGCACCGTGACGCCCTGCCGCCGGTTCAGCTCGAGGAAGTCGTAGGCCTGCAGCAGCATGTACGAGAACTCGGTGTACGAGATGCCGCCCTCGAGCCGCGACTGCACCGAGTCCTTGGCCAGCATGTAGTTCACGCTGAAGTGCTTCCCCACGTCGCGCATGAAGTCGATCATGCGGATGTCGCGAAGCCAATCGGCGTTCGACGCGAGCGTCACGCCGCTCCCCTCCGCCGCGTCGAGCACGCGCGCGAGCTGGTCGCGGATGCGCGCGCCGTTGGCGTCGATCGTCGCCGCGTCAAGGAGCGGGCGCTCGGCCGAACGCCCCGACGGGTCGCCGATCATCGCCGTCCCGCCGCCCACCAGCGCCACGCACGTGTGGCCCGCGCGCGCCAGGTGGGCGAGCAGCATCACCGGCACGAGGTTGCCGATGTGGAGGCTGGGCGCCGTGGGGTCGAAGCCGCAGTACACCACGCGGGGGGCGCCGGCGAGGTGGTCGCCGGCGCCTTCGGTCTGCTGGTGGAGGAGGCCCCGCCACGCGAGGGCGGCGAGCACCCCAGGTCGTTCTGGCATCACCCAAAGCTAGGGGCGCCGCCGGGGGCTGTCACTCGCTGCGCCACCGGCCCGGCGCGTTGCTCGGCCCCCCGCGCCGCCCTAGCTTCCGCGTTCAGTCCATGCCGAAGAAGACGTCGCGCCTGCGCCGCGCGCTCACCTACGCCATCGTCGCGGGCCTCGGCCTCGCCGTCGTCGGCGGCGTTGCTGTGGGCATCGCGTGGGCGATGGTGTGCCGCGGCGACGCCTGCCCGTCGCTCGCGGGGCTCGAGCAGTACCAGCCGCGGCAGGCCACGCGCCTGTACGCCGCCGACGGGCGGTTCATCGCCGCCATCGGGCAGGAGCGCCGCACCCTGGTCCGGCTCGACCAGATTCCGCCCGTCGTCCGCGACGCGTTCCTCGTGACCGAGGACAAGCGGTTCTACGCGCACGGCGGCATCGACTGGTTCCGGCTCGCCGGCGCCGCCCTCGCCAACGCCCGCGCCGGCGGCGTGGTGCAGGGCTTCTCCACCATCACGATGCAGCTCGCGCGCAACCTCTTTCCCGACGCGCTGAATCCCCGCGACCGCGGGCTCAAGCGCAAGCTCCGGGAGATGAAGGTCGCGCGCGCCATCGAGGCGACCTACTCCAAGGACCGGATCCTCGAGCTCTACCTCAACCAGATCAACCTCGGCAGCGGCGCGTACGGCGTTGAGTCGGCGAGCGAGCGGTACTTCGGCAAGACGGTGCAGGAACTCACCCTCGCCGAGGCGGCCACGCTCGCCGCCATTCCCAAGGGCCCCGGCCGCTACAACCCCCGCCGGTTCCCCGAACGCTCCGTGCAGCGGCGCAACACCATCATCGAGCTGATGCGCCGCGCCGGCGTCATCGCCGACTCCACCGCCTCGCTCGCGCGCGCGTACCCGCTGCGCCTCGCCCACCGGCGCGGCGGCTCGTCCGAGACGGCGCCGTATTTCGTGGAGTACGTCCGGCGGGTGCTCGAGGACAAGTACGGGAAGCGGCTCTACGACCGGCCGCTGAAGGTGTACACCACGCTCGACCTCGACATGCAGGGCGCGGCGGAGCGCGCCCTCGACCGCCAGCTCCGCATGGTCGAGAGCGGCCAGCTGGGGAACTTCCCGTACCGGACCTACGAGCAGATCCTCGCCCGCACCGCGGCGGGACAGGACGAGGCCCACGACGTCTCGTCGTACCTGCAGGGCGCGTTCGTGGCCGTCGACCCGCGCTCGGGCGCCGTCCGGGCCCTCGTGGGTGGCCGCGACTTCGAGGACTCGCAGTTCGACCGTGCCACCCAGGCCCGCCGCCAGCCGGGCTCGACGTTCAAGCCGATCGTCTACTCCACCGCCATCCAGAGCGGCCGGCCGCCGAGCTACCTGATCGACGACTCGCCGCTCATCCTCCCGCAGCTCGACACCGCCAAGCCGTGGACCCCGCAGAACTATGACCTGAAGTTCAAGGGCTGGATGACGATGCGCGAAGGCCTCGAGGACTCGCGCAACATGATCGCCATCCGCGTGGGCATGGAAGTGGGCGAGCAGAGCGTCGTGGACATGGCCGCGCGGTTCGGCATCACGACTCCGGTGCCGCCGTACCCGTCCATCCACATCGGGTCCGCCGACGTCTACCCGATCGAGATGATCTCCGCCTACTCGGTCTTCTCCAACCTCGGCTGGCGCCTGCCCACCACGCCCCTCGTCCGCATCGAGGACGACAAGGGCCGCACCATCTACTCCGCGGAATCCGAGCGCATCCCGGTGCTCACGCGCGAGGAGGCGTGGCTGATGGTGGACATGATGAAGGGCGTCATCACGCGCGGCACCGCGGCCGGAAGCGTGGGCCGCTACTTCCGCATTCCGGCCGGCGGCAAGACCGGCACCACGAACGACTACACCGACGTCTGGTTCATCGGCTACACGGCCGACCTCGTGGCGGGCGTGTGGATGGGATTCGACCAGCCGAAGAAGATCATGGACAACGCGCAGGGCGGGCGCCTGGCGGCCCCGGCGTGGACGAGCTTCATGCGCGAGGTGTACGAGCGGAAGCCGCCGCCCCCGGACTGGCCGCGTCCGCCCGCCATCACGTCGCGCCTCACCGACCGCGTCACCGGGCTCCTCCACGGGCCGCTCTGCCCGATGGAGGACGCGTACACCGAGTACTACCTCCCGGGCACCGAGCCCACGCGCGAGTGCCCGCGCCGCGCCCCGGCCCCGGCAGGCAAGAAGGGGCCGTGACCGACCGCGCCGCGCGCGCGTGGTGCACGTCGTACCGCGCCGCGTGGGTGTTGCCGATCGCCGCGCCGCCCATGCGCGACGGCGCCGTCGTCGTCGAGGGCGACCGGATTGCGTGGGTGGGCCGCGCGGGAAGCGAGCCACGCCGCCTCAACGCCTCGGTCGTCGAGCTCGGCGACGCCGTGCTCGGGCCCGCGCTCGTCAATGCGCACACGCACCTCGACCTCACCGTGCTCCGGGGCCTGCTGCACGGCCTGCCGTTTTTCGAGTGGATCCGCGCCGTCGTGGCCGCACGCGACGTCCTCACCCGCGACGAGACGCTCGACAGCGCGCGCGCCGGCGTGGTGGAGGGCTTCCGCGCCGGCATCGCGACGTTCGCCGACACGGCGCCCACCGATCAGCATTC
>JAYEKC010000522.1:0-9242 GCA_034716715.1 Gemmatimonadota bacterium
GTGAAACATTTCACGAACACCACGAAAAGTATTTGGCGTGCAGCAACAGTGTCAAACCCGCGGCCGCCGTCCCGGCGCGACGGGGTGCGTTTTGTGCGCCCCCACCCTCGCGCTACCTTTCGCCGCACCGCCCGGCTCCCCCCTTCCCTCCTCCATCCGTGTCCATCAAGAACGACCGCTGGATCATCGAACAGGCCCGCCAGGGCATGATCGACCCGTTCGAAAGCTCGCAGATGCGTGAGGGCGTCGTGTCCTACGGCGTCAGTTCGTTCGGCTACGACATGCGGGTGGCGCCGGAGTTCAAGATCTTCACCAACGTGATGAGCTCGATCGTCGATCCCAAGAAGTTCGACCCGAAGAGCTTCGTGGAATTCGACGGGGATATCTGCATCGTCCCGCCCAACTCCTTCGCGCTGGCGAGGAGCGTCGAGTACTTCCGGATTCCGCGAAACGTGGTGACCATCACGGTGGGCAAGAGCACCTACGCGCGGTGCGGCATCATCACCAACGTCACGCCCTTCGAGCCGGAATGGGAGGGGCACGTGACGCTCGAGATCTCGAACACCACGCCCCTCCCGGCGAAGATCTACGCCAACGAGGGCATCGCGCAGGTGCTCTTCTTCGAGGGCGAGCCGCCGATCACGAGCTACAAGGACAAGAAGGGCAAGTACCAGGGCCAGCGCGGGGTGACGCTCCCGAAGATCTGACGCGACGGCGCCGCCGCAATGCGTCAGACGTCACAAGCCGCCGTTCGAGCCACTTCGCCGCCACCGCGGGCCGCGTCCAGCAAGATCGCATACCAAAGGCAGGGCGTCGCGCGTTCACCGTAGTCCACAAACACGATGACGTACGCGTTGTGCCAGTTGCGGTCGGCGGCTAGGCGCGCATGGATGGTGCGCGGCGGCTCCGACTGCCCGTCGCGCGGCAGGCCAATGCTCCAGCCCGATGGCGTGCCGGCGCGCCCGGTGGCCGTGACGCGGATCGAGTCGCCGACCGCTTCGACGGTCGCTGCGTGCTCGTGCAGGGCGAGCGGCGTGCGGCTCCAGAGAACGAACGGCACTTCCAGGTGCACGGGTCCGCCCGGGCTGACGGCGCGGAGGCGGCCCGCCGCCGACCAGCCGCCTTCGATCTCCCACCGGGGAGGCCGCGCTCCGAGCCGAGCCTCGCCAGCCATCTCCACGACCTCCAGCGGCGTGATTCCGCGGGATCCCAGCCCCGTGTACCACCCGACAGGGACGGCGGGGAGCACTGGGACGCGAAACCGTACGATGGCGGCGCCACGCATCTCGTTGTAATGCGCCGCGAGAAACGCGGTATCCGACTGCCGGCGGGAAAGATCCGGCAGCTGGGCACGGGCGACTGAATCCCACGCAATGGCAACCGGCGCATCGAACTCGATCGTGTCGCCGATGGCATCAGCGGTGGTGATCCGGATACCGGGCAGGACGCCAGCACCGGAGGCCGGCGCCGCGGCGGCCGGCCGATCGGCTGCAGGCCGACCACACGCCAACACGAGGCCGGCCAGGACGAGTGCGAGCGAGGTTCGTGCGAGCGGCGGGCGGCTTTCCATCCTTCACAGTAGCCGGCGTGGCGCCAGGAGGGCAGCCACACGCGCACCGCGCTCCGCTGCACGTCCGGCGCATCCCGCTGCAGCAGGCGAACGCGTGGCAGCCCGCGGGCGTACGCAAGGTGGAGGCCACGCCGAAATGCTGCTCACCGAGACCATCGCGGTCGCCCTGGCCGCGCTCCGCGCCAACAAGCTGCGCTCGCTGCTCACGATGCTCGGCATCGTGATCGGGATCGGCGCGGTCATTGCCATGGTGGCGCTGGGCAACGGCGCCCAGCAGTCCATCGAGGAGCGCATCGCCGCGCTGGGCACCACCGTCATCCAGGTGAACCCGCAGCGCATTCGGCAGGGCGGCGTCGTGATGGCCGGCACCATCGCCAAGCTCACCGTGGACGACGCCGAGGCCATCCGCGAGCGCGCACCGGACGTGTTGATGGTCAACTACCAGCAGGACCAGAACCAGCAGGTGGTGTTCGAGGACCACAACACCAACCTGCGCATCGTGGGCACCATCCCGAACTTCCTCGACGTGCGCGGCTACCGCATCGAGTCGGGGCGGATGTTCACCGAACGCGAGGAAGTGGGACGGCGCCGCGTGGCGGTCATCGGCGCCGACGTGGCGGACCAGCTCGAGCTCGCCGACCCGCTCGAACTCCTCGGCCAGCAGATTCGCATCGCCTCGCGCGCGTTCACCGTGATCGGCGTGCTCGAGCGCAAGGGGGTCGGCGGCTTCAGCAACCCGAACGAGCAGATCCTCATCCCCTTCTCCACCGGCCGCTTCCAGATCTTCGGCACCGACCGGCTCAACGACATCTGGGCCCTCGCCGCGTCCGAGTCGCAGGTCAATCGGGCGATGGACGAGGTCACCATGGCCCTTCGCCGCTCGCACCGCCTCCGCTTCGACCAGGACGACGACTTCCGCATCCGGAACCAGACCGATTTCCTCGAGACGCTGAACGAGACGACGGAGACGTTCGGGCTGCTGCTGGCCGGCATCGCCGCGGTGTCGCTCGTGGTGGGCGGCATCGGCATCATGAACATCATGCTGGTCTCGGTGACCGAGCGCACCCGGGAGATCGGCGTGCGCAAGGCGCTCGGCGCCACGAAGCGCAACGTCCTGCTCCAGTTCCTCATCGAGGCCGTGGTGCTCTGCATGCTCGGCGGTGTCGCCGGCATCGTGCTGGGCGTTGTAGGATCGGCGCAGCTGGCCAGCTCGATGGGCTGGCACGCCGCCATCGACTGGGAGTCGATCGCGATCGCATTCCTGTTCTCGAGCCTCGTAGGCGTATTGTTCGGCGTGTGGCCGGCGCAACGTGCCGCCCGCCTCGACCCCATCGCCGCGCTCCGGTACGAATAGCCCGTCCAGGGCCGGGCCCACGAGGGCGGGCGCCGCCGCCAGCGTCCGGGACGGCGCCCCCGTATGTTGACGGCACCCTTCACCCCCCGACCGGCTTGCTTCTCGGCGAAACCGTCGCAGTCGCCCTCGCGGCCCTCCGCGCCAACAAGCTGCGCTCGGCGCTCACCATGCTCGGCATCGTCATCGGCATCGGCGCCGTGATCGCCATGGTGGCGATCGGCAACGGCGCCCAGGCGCAGATCAAGGAGCGGATCGCGCGACTTGGCACGACCGTGCTGCAGATCAACCCGCAGCGGGTGATGCAAGGCGGCGTGTCGGTGGGCGGCTCGATGGCCAAGCTCACGGTCAAGGACGTCGTGGCGATCGAGGACAAGTCGCCGCACGTCCTGGCGGTGAACTACCAGCAGGACCGCAACCTGCAGGTGGTGTGGGGCACGAAGAACACGAACATCCAGGTGACCGGCACCGTGCCGAACTTCCTCGACGTGCGTGGCTTCCGGCTGGAATCGGGCCGGATGTTCACGCCGCAGGAGGAGGTCGGCCGGAAGCGGGTGGCCATTCTCGGCTCGCAGGCGCTGGTCAACCTCGAGATCGGATCGGCCGAAGCGATCATCGGCCAGCAGATCCGCATCCAGTCGCGCGCCTTCACCGTGATTGGCGTGCTGGCCGAGAAGGGCGCCACCGGCATGGGCGACGGCGACAACCAGATCCTCGTGCCGTTCAGCACCGGGCGCTTCGAGCTGTTCGGCACCGACCGGCTCAACGACATCTGGGCCCTCGCCACGTCGGAGGCCGACGTGGACCAGGCGATGGGCGAGATCGAACTGGCCTTGCGGCGGTCGCACAAGCTCGGCGTGGGCCGTGCGGACGACTTCTCGATCCGCAACCAGACCGACTTCCTCGCCGTGCTGAACGAGACCACGCAGACGTTCGGGCTCCTCCTGGCGGGCATCGCCGCGGTGTCGCTGGTGGTGGGCGGCATCGGCATCATGAACATCATGCTCGTCTCGGTCACCGAGCGGACGCGCGAGATTGGCGTGCGCAAGGCGCTCGGCGCCACGCGCATGAACCTGCTGCTGCAGTTCCTGATCGAGGCCGTCGTCCTCTGCATCGTCGGCGGGGCGCTCGGCATCGCGTTCGGGATCGCGGGCTCGATGCAGCTGGCGTCCAGCCTGGGCTGGCGCGCGGCCATCGACGCCCAGTCGATCCTCATCGCGTTCGCGTTCGCCACGGCGGTGGGCCTCATCTTCGGCGTGTGGCCCGCGCGGCGCGCCGCGATGATGGACCCGATCATCGCGCTTCGGTACGAGTAGGAAGGCCCCACACGGGCAACCGGATGTCGACGTTCCCGGCGCCGATCGTCACGGTGCCGCGGTGAGCGGTCACGAGGGCGTGCGCGAATGCGGCCGGCATGCCCGAGACCGTGCCGCCGCCATGCGCCAGGGCCAGATGCAGCTCGCCGTCCGTGGCGCGGGCGGTGAGCGTGGCCGTGGATCCGTCCGGCGCCTGCAGCAGCGCCGTGCCGAAGACCGTCCGGAGCGCCTCCTGCAGCTGTACCCGGTCACCTGACAGGGCCGGCAGCGGCGCGTCCACCGCGGCGTCCAGCCTCACGTGGCGCGCATCCGCAAGCGTCCGGAGCCGGACCAGCACCCCATCCACCAGTTCGCCGCCATGGATGCGATCGTGGCGGAGTTCGAGCGCCCCCTCCGTGGCGCCAAGGACGGTCACGGCGCGACGCACCTGCTCGCTGGCCGCGTCGGTTGCGGCGCGTGCCACGCCCAGCATCTCCTCCTGGTTGTCGTTCAGGTCGCCGAAGCGGTTTTCGAGGAGAATGTGGAGTGGGAGCCGGACATCGTCGAGGCGAAGCGCGATGTCGGCGGCGGCGGTGCGCAGGAGCGCCCCGGACTCCTGCAGCCGCCGCGCCGCCTCGGCCTCCCGCTCGTGCGCCGACCGCTCGGCCGTGACGGCCGTTTCCGCGAGCCGGGTGACGAGCCCCTCCAGCGACACGAGCTCATCGGGCGACGGGCCGGCGATGCCAGCGGTGCGCATCACCCCGAAGCCGGCCTCCACGATGCGGCGCCGCACCTCGTCCGCCTCGTGCGCGAGACGCTCGACGCGGCGGGCCACGTAGCGCACGTTCCGCCACGCGAGCGCGATGGAGGAGGCGGTGGCGATGGCGGCAACCCACACCACGATGGATGGCACCTGTCGGCCGAGCTCGCCCCAATACGCCAGCGCGGCGACGGTCACGACGCCGATCACGCCCGGGGCCACCGTCAGCCACAGTCGCGTCCCGATCCTCACCGGCCGTTCTCCGGAAGCTGGTCCAGCGGCACCACCATCACGGCGATCCCGCACGCATTGTTGACGAGCCGCCGCACGACGGACGCGCGGAGCGCCCGGCGCCACCCGCGGCGCCGCGGCTGCCCCACCACCACCAGCCGCACGCCGTGCTCCCGGGCAAAGGCCAGGAGCGCGTCGGCGACGTCCTCACCATCCACCGTCACCACCTCGGCCCCCATCTGCTGCGCAAGCTGGATGTTCGACACGAGCCGGCGTTGCACGTCGCTGTCGATCCGGTTCGCGGCCTCGTCGGGCGTGCGCACGTAGACGCAGTACCAATCCGAGTTGAGGCGCCCGGCGATGCGGCTGGCGCGCCGCACGAGCGTCGCCGTGTTCGGCGGATCGCTTGCCATCGCCACCATGATGCGGTCGGCCGTGGCCGTGCGCGGCGTGCCGGCCTCGCTCCTGACGATGGCTTCGCGCGCCCGGTCGACCGAGCTCGCCACCTCACGGAGCGCGAGCTCGCGCAGCGTCGTGAGGTTTTCCGGGGTGAAGAAGTTGGCGAGCGCCGACGGGATCTTCTCGCGCGCGTAGATCTTGCCCTCCTGCAGGCGGGCGCGCAGGTCCTCGGCCGAGATGTCGATGTTCACCACCTGGTCGGCGAGCGTCACGACCCAGTCGGGCACGGTCTCGCGCACGGTGACGCCGAGGGCCGACGCGACGACGTCGTTGAGGGACTCGAGGTGCTGCACGTTCATCGCCGAGATGACGTTGATGCCCTCGTCCAGGAGCACCACGACGTCCTCCCACCGCTTCGCCCGGGCCGACCCCGGCACGTTCGTGTGCGCCAGTTCGTCCACGATGGCCACCTGCGGCCGCCGCGCGACGACGGCGTCCACGTCCATTTCCTCGAGGCGCACGCCGCGGTACTCGATCCCCCGCCGCGGGACCGTCTCCAGGTCGCCCAGCTGCGCGGCGGTCTCGGGCCGGCCGTGCGTCTCGACGTACCCCACGACCACGTCGACACCGCGCCGCCGGAGGTCGTGCGCCTCCTGCAGCATCTTGTACGACTTCCCGACCCCGGCAGCCGATCCGATGTAGAGCTTGAGCTTGCCGCGCTCCCGCTGCCTGAGCAGCGCGAGGAAGTCGCTCGCGCCCGAGGGCGACCGGCCGTCGCTGTCGTGCATTGCCGTCACATCTTGAGCAGCATCGCAAACGTCATGCGCTGCTCGTGCTTGCGCAGGTCCGGTTCCCAGCGGGTGCCGTTGACGAACACTTCGGAGCCCGGCGCGCCGGTGTTGCCGCCTGGCGGCGTCACGCCGCCGGGTCCCGCGAAGTACGGCACGTTCGCCGCGCGGTAGTTGTACTCGGCACGGAACGTCACCCACTGGTCGGGCATGTAGTCCCATGTGGCGGACGCGTCCCACGCGTGGAAGTCGTCGCCCGGATTCGCGGTGAAGTACGGGGTGCCCGAGTACGCGGTGGCACCGTTGATGGGCGGCATGAGCACGAGGTAGCGGCCGGGATTCTCCATGAACCCGCCGCTGAGCGTGAGGCCGTACCGATCCTTCCTGAAGGAGAAGCGATTGTAGGCCATCGCCCCGACGAAGTACTGCGCCGGCGTCGCGGCCGAGCCCCCGCGGCAGGTCACCCCGGCGCCATTCTCGCAGCCGATGTCAAGCGTCAGCGAGAAGGCGCTCCGGTTCAGCGTGCGCGTCGAATCCTCGTAGTACTTCACCTGCACGCTGTTGTCGCTGTGCATGCGCCAGCGATCCTTGATGCCGAGCCAGTCGGCGCCATAGTAGTTGTTCGACAGGAGTGACACGTTCGCCGTGGGCCGGTACAGGACCTGCATGCCGGCGCCTGGCGCCTCGTTGAACATGCCGTACGATTGCCAGCCGTTGATGAGCCACGGTTCGATCTTCAGGTTCTCCGTCGGGTAGATCTGCAGCCGCATGCCGTTGAAGAACCACGGCGTGTTGCTCGACACGTACGACGGCTGGTACGCCCAGTTGTCGAAGTTGTAGTAGCTGAAGAGCCCGACGTACGACATGAAGATGCCGGACTCGAGGTTGATGCCGTACCACTTGTTCCAGTGGTAGCCCGCCCACGCCTCGGAGATATACCGGTAGGCGTCGTCGAGCTGCCACTGTCCCCGGGCCGGGCTCGCATCGTTGCGCGGGGTCATGGTGGAGTACATCCCGAACTGCGTCATCAGGCGCCCGATGACGTGCTCGTGGTGCAGGTCGCCGCCGATGCCGATCTGCTGCACCTGGACTTCCTGCGTCCGCCCGAGTTCCGACGTGCCCACGAGCGTATGATCCCTGGGCTTGTTGAAGTCGGCGACGTAGTTGACGTCGATGCGGAACTCGCCCGTGACCGGCTTCGAGTCGAAGACGAAGGTCCTGGTCCGGGGGTTGCCGTTGAGCCACGTCCAGTCGTACTTCGAGAACGGCACCTTCTGGGTGGTGTCGCCCTGGGCGGCGGCGAGTGCCGGCGCGCAGGCGAGGGCGATCGAGAGCATGCGGGAGCGCATGGTCACTTGTTGGTTGGAGGGTTGGCGGCCGTTGCATCCGGGCGCGGGACAATGGAGTCGAGGGCCAGGTTGAGCCGGAGTACGTTCACCCGCGGGTCACCGAGGATTCCGAGCTGGGGGCCTTCCGTGTGCCGCGCGACCAGGTCGCGGACCCGGGCGGCGTCCAGGCCCCGGGCCCTGGCCACGCGCGCGACCTGGAGTTCCGCGCTGGCGGGCGAGATGTGCGGGTCGAGGCCGGAGCCCGACGCGGTGACGTAGTCGGACGGGATCTTCCCCTTCTCCGCCCCGTCCTCGGCGACGGCCTTCGCGACCGCGCCAGCGATGAGGGTGTCGGCCAGCCTGGCGTCCGTCGGCCCCGTGTTGGTACCGCTCGACGCGGACGCGTCGTACCCACTTCCCGCGTTCGACGGCCGGGCGTGGAAGTACCGGGCACCCGCGAACGCCTGGCCGATGAGGGCGCTCCCGACGGGCTTGCCGTCCTTCTCCACGAGGGAGCCGTTCGCCTGCGACGGGAGGAGCAGTTGCGCGATGCCCGTCACGATGCCGGGGTACACGACGCCCGTGAGCGCCATCAGCAGGACCGTCATGCCGATGGCCGGACGCATATGGGACATCACCTTGGTACGAGGCATGTCAGACCAGCCGGAAGAGGACGAGGAGCATGTCGATGCCCTTGATGCCGAGGAACGGCACGATGACGCCGCCAATGCCGTACACGACGAGGTTGCGGCGCAGCACCCGGGCCGCTGGCGCGGGCCGGTACGTGACGCCGCGCAGCGCGAGCGGAATGAGGGCGATGATGATGAGGGCGTTGAAGATCACGGCCGAGAGGATCGCGCTCTGCGGCGACGCGAGGCGCATCACGTTCAGGGCCTGCATCTCCGGGTACGCGACGACGAACATCGCGGGGATGATGGCGAAGTACTTCGCCACGTCGTTGGCGATCGAGAACGTGGTGAGCGACCCGCGCGTCATGAGGAGCTGCTTCCCGATCTCCACGATCTCGATGAGCTTCGTGGGATCGGAGTCGAGGTCCACCATGTTGCCGGCTTCCTTCGCGGCTTGCGTGCCGGTGTTCATGGCGACGCCAACGTCGGCCTGGGCGAGCGCGGGAGCGTCGTTGGTGCCGTCGCCCGTCATCGCGACAAGCCGCCCACCGGCCTGCTCCCGCTTGATGAGCGCCATCTTGTCCTCGGGGCGGGCCTCGGCCAGGAAGTCGTCCACGCCGGCCTCCCCCGCGATGGCCGCCGCCGTGAGCGGGTTGTCGCCCGTGATCATCACGGTGCGGATCCCCATCGCCCGCAGGCGGTCGAAGCGCTCCCGGATGCCGCCCTTCACCACGTCCTTGAGGTGCACGATCCCGAGCACGCGGGCGCCGGCGGCAGTGCGCTCGGCAACGAGCAGTGGCGTGCCGCCGCCCCGGGCGATCGACGCCACCGCGCCATCCAGGTCGGCCGCAACCGCGCCGCCGTGCTCGCGCACCCAGGCGGCGACCGAGT
>JAYEKC010000523.1:0-9242 GCA_034716715.1 Gemmatimonadota bacterium
CGCGAAGCCGGTGCCCTTGCGCCGCGCCTCGGGCCGCCCGATTGTCGGGCGTGCGACTGCTTCCCCTCCTCGCGCCCCTCTCCGCCGCCTGGCTGGCCGGATGCTCGGGCCGGCCGGCAGCGGCGCGCGCCTCGATGGCCGACACGCTTGCCGCCATCGTCCGCGACGCCAACGCCGACCCGATGGCGTACGCGTTTCGCAACGGGCCCCGGGCCGAGTTCCTCGCGCGCGGCCTGGCCGGACAGAGCGGCCCCCAGGCGCAGCAGGCGCGGTTTCTCGTGGCGCAGGAGCGCTTGCTGGCGGGGCAGACAAGGGCCGCGATCGCCGAGCTCGAGCGGATCGTCGATTCCCTCGGCGCGTCGCCGAGCGCGCGGCGGCCGGAAGCGAAGCCGCTGTTCGACCTTCTCGCCCTCGCGTACCTCCGGCTCGGCGAACAGGAGAACTGCAACCTCAATCCGTCCGCCAGCGTGTGCATCCTCCCCCTGGACGGCGACGCACGCCACCGCAACGAGGAGGGCGCGCGCAAGGCCATCGCCGCCTACGAGCGCCTGCTGGCCCAGTTTCCCACGGACTATGGATCGCGCTGGTTGCTGAACCTCTCGTATATGGCGGTCGGGGAGTACCCCCGGCGCGTTCCGTCGCAGTGGCTCATCCCGGGACTGGACCGGCGCGAGACGGGCGCGTTCCCGCGGTTCCACAACGTCGCGCCGGTGGCGGGCCTGGGCGTGCGCGGCCTGTCGGGCGCGGCGGTGGTGGAGGACTTCAACCGCGACGGGCTGCTCGACGTGTTCACGACGTCGTGGGGGCTGGCCGACCCGCCACACCTGCTGATGGCCGACGGCGCCGGCGGATTCGCCGACCGGACGGCGGCGGCCGGCCTCGCGAAGATCGTGGGCGGGCTCAACGCCACGCACGCCGACTTCGACAACGACGGATACAGCGACATCCTCGTGTTGCGCGGCGCGTGGCTCGGCGTGGCCGGGCGCCAGCCGATGTCGCTGCTGCGCAACCGCGGGCACGGCACGTTCGAGGACGTGACTTACGCCGCAGGCCTTGGGTCGCGCAAGCCGCGCCACGCGGCGGCGTGGGCCGACTACGACCTCGACGGCAACGTGGATGTGTTCGTGGGGGCCGAGTCGGCGGCGGGCATCGGCGGCGCGTCGTTTCCGTCGGAGCTGTTCCACAACAACGGCGACGGCACCTTCACGGAGGTGAGTGCGGCGACGGGCGTGATGGTGGATGCCTTCGTGAAGGGCGCGGCCTGGGGCGACGTGAACGGCGACGGCCGGCCCGACCTCTACGTGTCCACCCTGTACGGACCGAATCGCCTGTTCGTGAACCAGGGTAGCGCGCGGGGCGCGTGGCGGTTCGCGGAGGCCCCCGCGGCCGGCGGCGCGAGCGCACCGCAGATGTCGTTCGCCACCTGGTTCTGGGACGTGAACGACGACGGGCGCGACGATCTGCTGGCGCTGAGCTACGACATTCGCAACGGGACGGCCCTGCACGACGCGGTGGCGCTCGAGTACCTCGGCGAGGCGCCCGTGGTGCAGGTGAACTCCGGCCCCGCTCCCGTGGAACCTGCCCGGGTCTATCTCGGCAACGGGGACGGCACGTTCCGCGACGCGACGGCGGCGTACGGCCTCGCCGGCCGCGCGCTCTTCGCGATGGGAGCGAATTTTGGCGACCTCGACAACGACGGGCGCCTCGATTTCTACGTCGGCACCGGCAACCCGGACCTGCGCTCGATCATCCCGAACCGGATGTTCCGCCAGGCGGCCGGCGGCCGATTCGAGGAAGTCACCCGCGACGGCGGCTTCGCGCACCTGCAAAAGGGCCACGGCGCCGCGTTCGCCGACTTCGACCGGGACGGCGACGAGGACGTGTTCATGGAGATGGGGGGGGCGTACGAGGGCGACATCGCGAGCAGCGTGTTGTTCGAGAATCCCGGCGCCCCGGGCACCCACTGGCTCACGCTGTGGCTCGAGGGCACGAGCGCGAATCGCGGGGCGATCGGCGCCCGCGTGACCGTGGAGGCGGTGGATCGGGGCGGGACACACCGGTGGCTGCATCGGACGGTTGGCACCGGCGGTTCCTTCGGGTCGTCCCCGCTCCAGGTGCATGTGGGACTGGGCGAGGCAGACATCGGCGCGGTGATCGTGCGATGGCCTGATGCGCGCCAGTCCACCGACACCCTGCGCGGGCTCGCCACGGACCGCGCCTATCACGTGGTGCAGGGCCGACCGCCCGAAGTGCTCCCCTGGCGCGCGGTGCCATTCCGCCGCACGCCGGACCCCGCCCCGGCGCACCCCCACACGCCGTAGCGTCACCCGCCCTCGCCCGTGTACCGTACGTGATGATGACTCGACCCCGCCCGCACGCGCTCCTGCTCGCGGTGACCGCCCTTGCCACTGCGCCGCCATTGGCCGCGCAGGCGCCCGTGGTCACCTCGGCCGACTGGCTGGCGGCGCACCGCTCGGACCCGGACGTGGTGATTTTGCACGCGGGCCGGCAGAAGGCCGACTACGACGCCGGCCATGTACCGGGCGCCCGCTGGATCGACTGGGCGGCGTACGCGCCGTCCGCGGACGGGCTCTCGGTGCAATTGCCGCCGCCCGACCAACTTCGGCAGGCGCTCGCTGCGGCGGGCGTGCGCGACGACTCGCACATCATCGTCACGGGCGGGGCGATACAGGTCACCGGACGCCTCTTCTACACGCTGGAGTACTTCGGCTTCGCGGGACGGGTATCGCTGCTGGACGGCGGCCTCGCCGCGTGGAAGGCGGCGGGACAACCGGTCGACACGTCGCCGGGCGCGGGCGCGGCATCCGGAGCGAATGCAGGCACGGCGCGGGGTTCCGTCGCGCTCCACCCCGTGCCAACGAAGCAGGTGGGCGCGGTGGCGCTGCTCGCCGATACCGCGGCCCGCGGCGTGTCCATCCTCGATGCGCGCCTGCCCGAGTTCTACACGGGGTCGTCGGCGGGCGGGCAGCCGCGCGCCGGCCACATCCCCGGCGCGCGGAACATCCCGTACAACTCGACGCTGGGCGCGGACGGCCGCTTCCTCGGGCGCGAGGCGCTGCAGGGCATCTTCGACGCCGCGGGCGTTCCGCGGGGCAACCGCGTGGTCACGTACTGTCACATCGGGATGCAGGCCTCCGCGCTCTACGTGGCGGCGCGCCTCCTGGGCTACGACGCGGCCGTGTACGACGGCTCGTGGGAGGAATGGAGCCGCAAGGCGGACTACCCCGCCGCCGTCCGGCCGACGCCCTGAACCGACGCACCCGGAACGCAAATGGCGGGGAAAGTGGTGGTGATCACGGGCGCGAGCGGCGGCATCGGCGCCGCGACCGCCGAGTTGCTGGCGTCGCGCGGCCACACGGTCGTGCTGGCGGCACGCCGCGAAGCCGCCCTCGCAGCGGTGGCCGCACGGTGCGGACCGCGGGCGCACACCGTGGTGGCGGATGTCACGGTGCGCGCCGACGTGGACCGGCTCGCCCGTGAGGCGATCGCCACGTGCGGCCGCATCGACGTGTGGATCAACAACGCCGGCCGGGGCATCTCGCGCCAGCCGTCCGAGCTCACGGACGACGACATCGACGACATGATCCTGGTGAACGTGAAAAGCGCGCTCTACGGCATGCAGGCGGCGCTGCCGCACTTCAAGGAACGGAACGCCGGCCAGGTCATCAACGTGTCGTCGATGCTCGGCCGCATCCCGTTCGCCGTGATCCGCAGCGCGTACAACGGCGCCAAGCACTTCCTGAACGCGCTCACCATCGCGATGCGCACCGAGGTGCGGCAGACCCACCCGGGCATCCAGTTCACGCTCGTCTCACCCGGCGTCGTGTTCACGGACTTCGGCAAGAACGCGATGCACGGCGGGCCGGACTCGCGGTCGCTGCCGGGCGGGCAGGACGTAGGCGAGGTAGCGAAGGTGATCGCCGACGCGGTGGAGTCGCGTGTGCCGGACGTCTACACGCGGCCCGGTTCGCAGGCGATGATCGCCAAGTGGTACGCCGACGTGGGCGTGGACCCGCCGTGACCCCGCGCGGGCGGATCAGCGCCCGGAAAGCCTGCGGCCGGCTTCCACCGTGCGGAACCCGTTGTCTCCCCAGCCGACCACGAACACGCGGAAGCCCTGCTTGTACCGCTCCTCCATCACCTCGGGCGTGTTCGCCGGAAAACCGCACGGCACGTTGAACTCCTTGCACGCGGCAAGCACCTGCTGAATGGCTTCCTCCCAGGCCTTGTCGTCGGTGACGCGGCGGCCGGTGGAATCCGTCGTCGAGAACACCCCGCGCAGCGTCCCGGCACCCGGGAAGAGCGTGCCGATTCCCGGTACGGCCGCGATCTCGCGGATGTGGGCCAGGCCTTCCTTGCTCTCCACGATGGTCCAGTTCACGAGTTCCCCGCGCGGGTTCAGCGGCCACACGTCGGCCTTCTCGCGATACTGCTGGGGCGAGAGGCCCCAGTACGCCGGCGCATCGCCAAGGTCGTCGTCGGGACGGGTGCCGCCCTTCGACTTGAACCGCATGGCGGCGAGCCCCACCTGCACCTCGTCGGCGCTCTCGACGCCCACGAACACGATGCCGGCGACGCCGAGGTTCAGCTGGCGTCCGATCCTCGTCGCGGCCAGCGCGGGATCCTCGGCGATCTTGTGGGTCTTCACCATGAAGGGGAAACGAAGCCGCTGGCCCGCGGGAACGGCTGCCGCCATCCCCTTCATGTACTCGCTGAAGCTCGCGTAGCCGGCGTCGAAATTCCCTTCCATGCCGCCGTCGAACAGGTAGTCGGACGCGGGGTAGGCGACGGCGTCCTTCGCGAGTTCGGCGGGCGTCTTCTGCACGGGTGCCGGCGCGGGCGCGTCGGCGGCGCCGGCGCCCCGCCCACCGCGCCCGCCGCGACCCCGCGGGTTCGCCGGCGCATACAGCCCGAACACGGGTTGCCTGGCGGCGTGCAGATCAACGAGAGGATTCAGGTGCGGCTGGGCGGCGAGGTCGGCCGCAGGGGGCGACGCCGCCAGCGCGGCGACGGCCGCGAGAACGCGCAGGTGCACGGGGAGAGTCCTCTGGGGGTGGAGGGCGCGGCCGCGAGACGGCCGCAAGAGCTACGGCTCAGTCGTGATTTCGTTCGTATTCGGCCTGGGCCGCCACGCGCTCCTGGCCCTGCGCCTTGTCGCGCCGCTTGGCGGCCCGCATCGCCAGGTCGTGCGTGGCCTCCGACTTGATGGCCGGCAGGGAAACCAGTTTCTCCAGGTCGGTCGACCCGCAGCCGGCGCAGCGCGGCACCGTGCTCGACCGGACGAGCAGGTCGAACGCGCGTTCGCAGGATCGGCAGCGATACTCGTAGATGGGCATTCGCGGCTCCTGTCAGGCCGGGGAGACGGGACGAAAGCTAACCGGCCAAAGGGGCCTGAAAACGGACACGGCCCGGACGAAGGTCCGGGCCGTGCTCGCAACTCCATTCCTACTTCGCGACAAGCGAGCGCCGAATCTGGCTCTGGCCATCGGCGATGATCTGCCAATAGTAGACGCCGGACGCGGCCTCCTTCGACGTGCCGAGATATTTGCCGTTCCAGTACGCGGTGTACTGGCCGCACGGCAGCAGCACGTTCTCCAGCCGCTGACCCCCTGCCACGCCACCCGAACTTCCCTCCAACAGCGGATACGCGACGACCTGCGCCAGCAGGTTGAAGATCTTCAGCGTCACGCGGTACTGCTTTCCGCCGTCCGAGCACGTCGGATAGTCTCCGAGCGTGAACGGAATCCTCGATTCAGGATTGAACGGATTCGGGTAGTTCTGACCCAAGGACACAACCGGCTTCTTCTGTTGCGGATCCGGCTGTGCGGACTGCGCCTTCCCAACTCGTGGCATGAGAACGAGGGTCAGCACCGCCAAAAGCTGTGCGGACCTGCGAATCCTCATGTGTGCTCCGTCCGACTAGGTAGGGGCTATTACCAAGCTCCAGGTTGAGGTGGACGTAACTACTCAAACGGCAATGTATTGGACTCCGTGTGGCCCGTCAATGGGATTTGGTGCCGCCGGCGGCAGTCCGACCCCAGCGCCCTGGCCGCCGACGCGCCTGACGCCACCATCCCCCTTCGCCCTCATGAGCACGACGGCACCGGTGGCAGACTAGTCACGCTTTCCCAGGTGGCGCACGTCCCCCCGCCGGACGGTGACCCCGGTCGAGTCCAGATACTCGAGAATCGGGATGATATACTTGCGTGTAAGTCCAGTTATTTCACGAAGTTCCGAGGCAGTCAGCTCCGCTCCGCCAGCCAGCGCATCACGCACTTGAGCTTCGACGGACGCCAACGCCTCTGTGGAGAAATACCGGTCCGGCGCGACGGCGACCGCCTCCCCCCTTCCGGCAAGAAGCTTGAGGACCGCCGGGGTGTCGGCACCGAACTCCGCGCTGAGTTCGGCGACCGAAGGCGGCTGCCTCCCGGCGGACCTGAGCGCACCCAGGACCCGCTCGAGCTTCGCGGCGTCGGCGCCCGATGTCGCCGGAGCCCAGCCCGCCCTCGCCGCAACCGCGCCGCGCACCTCGATGCGATGCGCGGCCACCAAGCTTCGGAGCGCCTCCGCAACCACCAGTTCGGATGCGTGGACCGCGTCGCGGAGTGCCGGCAGCGGCGCCCCGGCGTCGAGCGGATGCGCCGCGTGGTGCCGGTCCACGGCGGCCGCGACGTGATCGGCGGTGGCCGAGACGAGGTCGCGCGTGAACAGCCTGTCGCCGAGGCGAACCGCGTTCGCCTCGGACAGGATGGCGTCAACGTCCGCCGGGACGACACCGAGTCGCACTGGCAGCCCCGCAACGGCCACGCCCTTCCCGCCCGACTCCGCGAGCATCCAGGCGAGCCGCCGGGGCCCAGGGGCGTCGGTCGTCGGAAATGGCTTGAGGCGACGGCGGCCGGGCGCCGCATCGGTCACCACACCGCCACCAATGGTCGCGGCCGGCGACGCCCGCCGGATGACGAACCGATCGCCCGCCCTGGCAATGACGGGCTCGTCGAGCGACACGCGCACGGGCACCGCCCTCCCCTCGCCAACGGGCCCTTCGGCGGCCACGAGCCGGGCCGCCACGTCGGCCGTGCCGAGGTGGAACCGCACGCGCGTGCGCGGCCCGATGATTCCCGCGCCATCGAGCAGGGCGACGTCGGCCCGCAGCAGTGTCGTCTCGCTCCACGGGTCGCGCTCCTTCACGAGGAAGCCGCCGCGAGCGGCCACGGCGTGGCGGTCCACGCCGCCAAGCGCGACGGCCGTACGCGCGCCGCTCACGGCCTCGCGCCGCGCCAGGCCGTGCGTCTCTATTCCGCGGACGCGCGCCGCGATGCCGCCGGGGCGAACGGCGACGGCGTCGTCCACGGCGAGTGCACCCGACCACACGGTTCCGGTGACCACCGTGCCCGTGCCCTTCACCGTGAAGGAGCGATCGATGGGCATCCGGAAGAGGTCACCCGCGTCACGCGCCGGTACCGAGCCCGCCGCGCCCGCCAGCGCAGCGCGCACTGCGTCGAGGCCAGCCCCCGTGCGCGCGGAGCAGCGCACGATCGGCGCGCCGGCGAGGAACCCGCCCGCCAGCGCTTCGCGCACGTCGGCCTCCACGAGGTCCATCCAGTCGGCCTCGGCGAGGTCGGCCTTCGTGAGCGCCACCACGCCCGCGCGCACGCCAAGGAGCTGGAGGATGGCCACGTGCTCGCGCGTCTGCGGCATGACGCCTTCGTCGGCGGCGATCACCAGCAACGCGAGGTCCACGCCGGTGGCGCCGGCGAGCATCGTACGGACGAACGCCTCGTGCCCGGGCACGTCCACGATGCCGACGGTGCCCACGCCCTCCACCTCGATGGGCGCAAACCCGAGTTCGATGGTGATGCCGCGCTGGCGTTCCTCCGGCAGCCGGTCGGTGTCCACGCCGGTGAGGGCGCGCACGAGGGCGGTCTTGCCGTGGTCGATGTGCCCCGCGGTGCCGAGGATCACGGCTGCGGGGCCGGATCGCCGCGGGCGAGCCGCTCCTCCCACGCGAGGAACGCCCGCAAGGGTTTCCCATCGCCGAGGTGCTCCTCGAGGAATTCTCGAAGGAGGCGGGCGTGTGCCCGGGCGTCCGGGCCCGACTGCGCCGGTTCGGCGCGACCGGCGAGCCAGCCCGAGAGGGCGGCGCGGGCAGCCGCAGGAAGGCGGCGCCCGCCACTCGCATGGCGGGCGCAGCGGGCGCACACCACGCCGCCGGCCCGGTAGTGGAACGTCACGTCAACGCCGGCGGGAATGGGGTCGTGGCAATGCGCGCAAACGTCCACGGCTGGGGCGAAGCCGAATTCGGCGACGAGCCGCCACGCCCCGGCGAGGGCTGCCGTCGTGACGTCGGGCGGGGGCACGGTTCCGACGGCGTCGAGCGCGGCAACGGCCGCGTCGTAGACCGCGCCGGACTCGGCGCTGGGAGCGAATCGCAAGCACAGCTCGCCGAGCATCGCGGCGGCGGCGAAGCGGTCGAGCGACGAGGCCAGTTCCGGCCGCGACCGCGTGGCGTCGAACGCGTGCAGCGCGTGCAGGTCGCCGGAGCCGTGCATCGCGACGTGGGCCACGCCCGAGGCGAACAGGTCGAGCGCGGCACCGAACCGGTTGCGCGGCCGCCGGGCGCCGCGCGCTACGACGGACACCACGCCGGCCTCGCGCGTGACCAGCCGCACGATGCGGGACGTCTCCCGGTAGTCGAACAGGTGGAGGACGAGTGCGTCGGTGTCGAGCGCGGTCACGGGTGCAAGCTACGCGTGCGGACGTCAGCGCGGGGCGCGTCCGCGCAGCGGAACGAGCACCGGCGCCCCGACGGCCGGGTCGCGCGACACGAGCACGGGCCATCCGTACACCCGCTCGAGCAACGCGCCGTCCATGACGGCCGCCGGCGGTCCGTCGGCCGCCACCGCGCCCCCCGAGAGCAGTACGATGCGCGCGGCAAACCGTGCGACGAGGTTGAGCTGGTGCGAGATCAGCAGGACCGCGACGCCGCGCCGGGCGGTGGCGTCGAGCAGCTCGAACAGCGCCATCTCGTGCGCGACGTCGAGGAACGAGTTCGGTTCGTCGAGAACGAGGGCGGGCGCGGCCTGCGCGAGCGCCCGTGCCACGCGGACGCGCTGCCATTCCCCACCGCTGAGCTCGTCGGTGCGCCGCGCCGCATGGGCGCCGAGGTCCGTCGCGCGGAGGGCCTCCGCGCACGCCGCGTCGTCCAGGGCGGTGGCCGGCTG
>JAYEKC010000524.1:0-9239 GCA_034716715.1 Gemmatimonadota bacterium
CGCCGAATGCCCGCCGCGCGGCGGTGAAGTCGCCGGCCACGAACGCGTTCCAGCCCTCGTCGAACAATGGCCGCGTCGCGACCTTCGCCGCGCGCCGCTCCTCCGGCTCCGCGTCGAGCAGGTCGTAGAGCGTCACCGCCTCGGTCTTGCCCTTGGGGCGCACGCGGCCGACGGCACGCGCCAGCGGCCGCTGCCCGTCCGGGATCCGCCGCCACGTTCCCTCGCCCACGATCAGGGTGCACCCGTACCGCTGCGTGAGGCTCTCGATCCGCGCCGCCGTGTTGACCGTGTCGCTGATGACCCCGCAGTCGAGCCGGCGCGAACCGCCGATGGTGCCCAGCATCAACGGGCCCGACTCGATGCCGATGCCGATGCGGATGGCGGGGAACCCACGGGCCGTGCGGCGCTCGTTGAACGGCCCCACCGCGGCCGCCATGCCGATCGCGCCGCGCACCGCCCGGTCGGCGGTGCCGTCGAAGAGGGCCATGATGGCGTCGCCGGTGTACTGGTTGATGAATCCGCCGGCCGCCAGGATCGGCACCTCCATCGACTCCAGGTACTCGTTGATGAACCGGAAGCTCTCCGCCTCGCCCATCGCCTCCACGAGCGTGGTGAAGCCGCGCACGTCGGAAAAGAGGACGCTCATTTCGCGCTGGATGTGGTCGCCGCGCTCGATGTCGACGATGGAACCGCGCCCGAGCAAGCCGAGGAACTCGTCCGGCACGAAGCGCGTGGCCGAGGCGTTGAATCGCGCCAGCGTGGCGTTCCGCTCGTCGAGCGCGCCGTAGAGTCGCACGAACCGGTTGGCCAGCGACAGCGCCATGGCCAGGATCACCGCCGCAAACCCGAACGGCTCGAGCCGCATGGTTTCGGCGCCAAACATCCACACCACGACGTTGTCGTAGAAGACCGCGGCGGTGCTGACGCCCAGGCCGATCCCGATCGTGCGCGCCTCCGGATGCCCCTGCCAGGCCTTGCGCACCGTCAGCCAGGCGATCGCGAAGAATCCCGGGAGCATCTGGTACACGGCGACAAGCGACAGCAGCAGCATCACGTCGAACGACAGCGGAAGCGCAAATGCCGCCGCGAACGCGAGCTGCGCGCGCTGGTAGGCCCGCTGCCACGGCCGAAGGCGGTACTCGAACAGCCGCGTGATGAAGCCGATGATGGCAAACCACGTGAGGCTCGAAAGTGCGTTCACCAGGCGGGCGCCGGGCAGGAAGCCCTCGCCGGCGCGGTACGTCACGAACGCGAAGGCCCACAGGAACGCGGCCGACCCCAGGCACACGCAGCCGTACCACAGGTACTCGGCGAGCTCGCGGCGCCGGCGGTACAGGTGCAGGTGGTAGAGGCCGACGAAGAACGCGATGGCCACCACCACGAGGATCGGGATTTCCGACGAAACGTGCCGCGCGACGATGAGGTCGATCCGGTCGCGGACGGCGCTGGCCGGGCCGACGATCAGCGGCCCCCCAACCAGGGGCTCGGAGCCCGTGAAGAGCCGCGCCGAGGTGGGCGACGTCCACAGCCGGATGGCCAGCACGATGCGGCCGTCCTGCACCGTGCCCGGCGGAACTTCGTACCACCGCGGAGCCGGTGCGGCGGGCACCGGATGTGGTGCGACGGTCCCGTACTGCCCGATGCGAACCCCGTTGGCAAACACCTCGTACGCGTCGTGTGCCGGCCCGACACCCACGGCCAGCGGCGAGTCGCCGTCGACGCGCACCAGGCGACGCAGCCACGACACGCCACCGTGCGGCCGCGATGGCTCGCCCGGGAGGACGATGGTGGTCCACGCGGCATCGTCGAGGTCCGGCCGCGACCATGCTGCGCTGTCGCCAGCGCGAAACTTCCATGGGCCGCCGAGGTCTGCCGTGAGCGCCTCGCGGCCTGCGACGACTTGCGCGGGCGCCTCGCGTGCCGCGACGACCTGCGCCCACACGCCGGCGGTGGGGACGCCGGCCCAGCATGCGAGCGCGGCCGCCAGGAGGCGACCGCGCGGGAACGGCGGGCAGCGCCCGGGCAGGCGACGCATTGGATGCGGGCGCGGGCTACCGCTTGCGCGTGATGAGCGGCCGCGCGGGCCGGGACGACTTCGGCGCCGGCGCCGCGAGCGACGCCGGCGTCTGCGGCGGCGCGCCGAACAGCATGTCATGCCCCACGAGCGCGGCGCGTTGCAGGAAGTTCGCCTTGCCCACTTCCGTGAAGTCGCGCGGCGAGTAACCCACCGGCACCATCGCCTTCGAGAGCAATCCCATCGCCTGGTAGCTCGCCGCCACCAGCTGGCTGCAGAAGCACCGCTGCGAGATGTCGCCGGGATTGTTGGCCGAGCGACCGAGGATCCAGTCCATCACCGCTTCCTGTTCGGTGGGGAACCCCACGGGTTGCATGACCGGAATGAAGTCCGCCAGCGCCTTGAGCATGGCAGGTGTCCGGGTGGCCGAGAGTTGCCGGAGGATGAAGCCGATGTCGGTGGTGTTCTTCGCGTTCGTCTGGAGGCGCAACGTCAGGTCCACGAGCATCGGGCCGCCCTGCGGCTTGGCCTTGCCGGTGATCACGTCCGGGAGGTTGGTGAGGTCGTTCGACTCCCAGTAGAGGAGCTGCGGCACCTTCTTCGGGTCGAGGCCGATGTCGCTGGCGAGCACGACCATGCCCACGTGCGACCACTCCGAGTCCTCGAGCATCTCGATCATGAGGCTCGACGGATACGTCCCGTGCTGCAGGATCAGGTCACCGGTCTGGAGCGTCGGCGCGACGTCCTCCCAGTCCACCGCGAAGGTGGGGCCGATGTTGCTGGACGCCGCGGGGGACGCTGGGGCAGGGCTGGTCATGACGGGCTCTCGGGACGGTGGAAGCGGCGGATTGTGCCGGATATGGAGAGAGCCGAAGTTACAGCCGCCGTGTTGCGGCGCCAGCCCGTCCCTCTCGTGGAGACACCATGCGGACCCTTTCGATCGCGGACCTCCGGCACATCGTCCAGGGTGCCGCATTCCTCGGCAGTGGCGGCGGGGGGCCGGTCGCGGCAGGGGAGGGCATGATCCGGCGCATCGACCAGCTCACGAAGGGGAAGGGGGTCCGGATGGCCGCCGTCGACGACATCGGTGCGGCGGACGACATCCTGGTGGTGGCCGACGTCGGCGGGGCCGACACGTTCGTCAGGAACCAGGATCGGGCGTCATGGAACGCCTTCGAGATCATGCAGGAGGTGACCGGCAGGCAGTTCGACTTCATCGCGCCCGTGGAGATCGGTCCCGAGAACTCCCTTGCGCCGGCCGCGGTAGCGGCCCGTGCGGGCATCCCGGTGATCGACGGCGACGGCGCGGGGCGGGCCGTACCGGTGCTCGAGATGACCACGTACGCCGCCGCCGGGACCCGCCGCGCCCCGGTGTCGCCCGCGGCGATCGGGGCGGTGGACGGGCACGCGGTGGTGATCTACGCCAACACGCCGCAGGATGTCGAGGCCATGATGCGCCCCATCATCACGGCGAAGCACTTCTCCAACAGCGCCGGGCTCGCCATGTGGCCGATGAAGGGTGCGGCGTTCCGCGCGTGCGCGGTGCCGGGCGGACTCTCGCGTGCGCTCGCCGTGGGCCGGGCGCTGGCAGGCGCGCGGGGAACGGCTGCGCGCGTCGCGGCGCTTGCACGCGTGCTGGGCGCCACGCCGGTGGAACTCTTCAGCGGCACGTTGACGTCGGTGGCCGAGTCGGCCAGCGGCGGCTTCGACTTCGGCACGGTGACCATCAGCGCCGCGAGGGCCGGCGGCGCCCACTGCACGGTGGTGAACCAGAATGAGAACATCGCCGCATGGCGCAGCGACCAGGCCGCGCCGCTGGCGACGGTTCCGGATTCGCTCTGCTGGCTCGCGGCCGACGGGGCGCCGTTCTCGAACGCGGAGGCCAAGGCCCACAAGGGCCGGAAGGTCACGCTGTACGGGCTGCCCGCGGACCGGCGGATGCGAACGCCGTATGTCGAGAAGGTGTGCCTCAGCCTTCTCGCGTCACTGGGGTATCCGGGGCCACTCGTTCCGGTCGCCGGGCGCGCTACGGCTTATTCGCGTCCAGCACCGCCTTCCGCTCCAGCCACGTCTGCCCGTCGGTGATCCACTTCGGCGCCGGCTCGCCCTTGAGGTAGTGCCCGAACCACTGCAGGATGCGCCGCTCGTAATCGATCGCGTTCTCGCGCTTGCTGAGCCCGTGGCCCTCGCCGGGGTAGTTCAGCATCACGGCCTGCTTGCCCGCGCGGCGCGCATAGTTCCAGAACTCCACACCCTGGCGCATGTCCACCGTGGGGTCCTCGCTGCCGATCTCCATCAGGATGCTCTGCGCGGGCATCTCGTGCACCTTGAGGATGGGGCTGTTCCGGTTCATCGCCGCGGGATCCTCCCAAGGCGGCACGGCCATGCGGAACTGGCCGGTTTCCCAGTGGTCGAACTCGGGTTGCGAACTCCAGTGCATCTGCCCGGCGAAGCTCCACATGTCGGTGATGCCGGCGCCGGCCACCGCGGTCTTGATGTACTTGCTGTGCGTGGCGAGGAAGTACGCCTCGTAGCCGCCCTGTGAGTGCCCACAGTGCCCGATGTTCGCGGGGTCCACGAGCCCGCGCGCCAGCACCGACTGGATGGCCCCTTCCACGGCCGCCTGCGTGTCGATCCCGAACTGCCCGGCGCGGAACACCATGTCGGGCATCAGCACGAAGTAGCCGTTCTGCGTGAACACGTTCGCGTTGTAGTAGTCGTTCTCGCGCGGCACGATGTAGCGGTGCAGGCCCTGCGAGAGCAGCTCGTACGTGTACACGATCATGGGGTACTTCTTCTTCGCGTCGTAATTGGCCGGGTAGTACAGGATGCCCTGCAGGTCGCGCCCCAGCGTGCTGCGGAACCCGATCAACTCGGCCCTGCCCCACGCATAGTCCTTCTGGAACGGGTTGGTCTCCGTCACCTGCATCGCGGCGGCGAGGTCGGGCCCGCCCACGAACACGTCGGGCGAATCGGTGAACGACTGCCGCACGAACGAGTACACGTCGGCGCTGTCGGCCTTCGCGAGCGAACCCACCTGCGCGTCCTCGAACACCATGCGCTGCACCGCGCCGTCGGGCATCAGCCGCGCATAGCCGCTCTTCTTGGTCTTCTTCCCGTACAGCGACAGCCACACGGGCTTCGACCTGTCCACGGCCCGGTCGGCCGCGCTCCCGCCGAACCCGAACGGATCGAGTCGCGCGCCGAGCGCCACGAGGCGGTAACGTACGCCCTCCTTCGCGCCGTCGGTGAGCCGGGTGCCGCCGGAGCCGTCGGGCGCGAGCGCCCACACGTCGTACTCCGTGGTCACGTAGACGGTGTTGCCGTCCTTGCTCCACGTGGGCTGGTCCCACGGGCCGAGCACGTCACTCGGATGGTCGTCGTCCCGGTCCACGAAGTCGGCCTTCTGCGCCACGCGCACCTTCTGCGTGACGTTCACCTTCGCACCGGTGGCGACGTCCACCACCTGGAAGTCCCTGCCGTCGAACAGCGCGAGCCGCCGGCCCGTGGGGTCGGCGCCGTACGCGTAGCGCGCCTTCTCGATCACCTTCCGGCGCGCGCCGGTGGCAACATCCACGGCGTACACGTCCTCGTCGCGCCGGCCGAACTTCTGGCCCCACGCATAGGGCGTGCGGTCGGTCTCCGTGAAATAGCGATCGCCGTCGAGCACGGCGGCCGACTCCTGCGCGTCGCTGCCGAGCTGCACCACCTTGCCGTCGGCGTGCCACGCCGCAGCGAGGGTGGCGCGCAGGTCGCGCTGCTCGGCCGACCGCTGCGCGGGAATCGCGCGCACGTCGTTCACGTGCCAGATCTCCACGTCGCTCACCTTCTCGTCGCTCTTCCTGATGGCGCTCGCCGTGTCGTGCCGCTCCTGGAGCCCCACGTAGATGGTCCGCCCGTCGTCGGACCACGTGGCCCTCCGGTACTCGGCCACGCGCATCCCGGCGGGGAAGCCGGGCGCTGTGGCGGGGTCGAGCACGCGGGGCGCGCCGCCCGCGGCCGCCGACGCCCACGCGAGGACGACGTTCGCGGTGTCCGTGAAGGCCTTGCTCGCCACCGACCGCATCACGGCCAGCGCGTCGGACTTCTCGCGCCACGCCAGGGCGCGGTACAGCGACGGCGACGACTCGAGCACGCGCACGCTCCCGTTGGAGCCGTCGAACAGATGTACGCCATTGCCGCCGTCCACCGTGATGGCGAGGGCGAGCAGCGGCTTCGCCTCGCTCCACGCCTGCTCGGTCACGTTCGCGAACGAGAAGCGGGTGCCGTGGGCGAGGTCGAGCACGATCACGTCGTTCACCTTCTTCCCTTCCGCGGCGTAGCGGCTCGCAGCGATGAATCCGCCCGTGGGGGCAATGGCGAACGCGCTGACGTCGGGGATCGCGATGGTGTCGCCCGTGGCGAGGTTCCGCGCCACGAACGCCGTGTGCACCGGCTTCTTCTCCTTCGTGAGCCGCTCGCGCTCCTTGGTGGAGACGCCCACGAGGTACGCGAACCACTTCGAGTCGCCCGAGAACGCCGGCGACTGGCCGAAGGGGATCACGACGTGCGCGTCGGAGGCGACGCCGCGGAGGTGGAGCGAGCCGTCCTGGTCGCCGCGGGTGATGCTCCACGCGAGCCACTTGCCGTCGGGGGAGAGGCGGCTCTGGCCGAGCGTCTCCCACTTGGCGAGGTCCTTCGGGGTGACGAGCGGCTTCTCCTGCGCGGCGGCGAGGGCGGGCAGGGCGTGGAGGACGGCGAGCGCGAAGCGGAGGAGGAGTCGTGGCATCGGATTTGGCGTGAGAGGCGGGCGGGTGATTCACCAGCGCGGGGGCGCACGCAGATGCCGTGTTGCTGCGCGGGCCCGCAAGACGCGGCGGCTAGGGCTGCGGCGCCCCCAGGCGCCGTCGCAACTCGTACTTCCAGTCGTGCACCACGACGACGTCGGCGCTTGTGGCCTCGCTGCGGAGAAACAGCAGTGATCTGCCATCGGGGGCCGCATCGTAGTTTGAATGGTTGACGCTCGTGGGCGGTAGCGGATTGCCAACCACGTTCACCATCGCCGTGTCGCGCGCCGTGACGGCAAACACGGGCGCAAATGCCAGGGTCGCGGACATGAGCGCGGTTCCGTCCAGATAGTACAACCGCCGCCCGTCGCGCGACCACACCGGCTGCTCGCCGCCCGCCAGCGAAACCTGGTAGCGACGATCCAGCGCGGGGAACGGCTTGACGTAAACCTCCACACGCCCCGTCTCGTTCGACCGGTATGCCACCCAGTGGCCATCCGGCGACAGGCGCGCCGTGGTGTGTTGTCCGGGGCTGCCGCCCGCAATGGATACGAGCGATGTGTCGCCCCGCGTGCGCCGGTAGAACGTCGTGCCCACACAGTTGCAGGCCGATGTATCCACCTGAACGATCATGTAGGCGCCGTCCGCCGACAACAGCAACTCGTCGACCGCGCCACGGGCCACGGAGAAGAACGGCTCGGCACCGTGGTTCCCGTCGGCCGGCTGGATCCAGAACGCGCTTCGTCCGCTCCGGTTCGAGCGGAACACGACGCTGCGGCTGTCGGGTGTCCACTCGGGGCGGTCGTTGAATCCCCCCTCGGTGGTGAGCCGGCGCAGCGGGCCCGACGGGAGATCGAGGATCCAGACGTCCGTGCGATCGCCGCCAATCGCCATCGCAACGTGCCTGCCGTCGGGCGAATACCTCGGGAACGCGTATGGCCTGGTGTCCGGGAACACGAGCCTGCCGGACTCGCGGGGGCCGGCGAGCATCAGGGCACTCCCCGCTATCGCAGCGCCCGCCACGTACACGACTGAGCCAGAGGCCGACACGCTCCCCTTGAGCGCACCGGCCGAGCCAACGGCCACGCCGTCAATCACGGGCGCCGGCGTCCCGGAACTCTGGAGCGTGGCAAGGTCGAACGGCACTGCCATGATGCTGCCGGGAACTCCCGCGTAGATCAACCTGCCGTCAATGACGGCCTGTGGCGAGGAGCCGGACAGGTTGAGGAGGCGGTAGGTCCCGTCGGCAAGTGACGCCACGCCGATCCTTGCGGCCGGCATCCCGGAACTGCCCGGTGGCCAACCCGTGAACAACACCGACCTGCCGTCGGGCAGGGCCAGCGGCCACCTAAGTGCGGACACGGTACTGTCTGGAGTGGCGAACACCCGGAGTGAGCCGCCGTTTGCGGGAACGACCGCTAACCGCCCTGCTGTCGAGATGACGATCTGGTCCCGCGTGGCCCAGCTGGCGCCTTGCACGGCCGCAACGTCGGCGAGGTGGACCGCAGTCCCGCCCGCCGTGGGCGCCTTCTTGAGCTGCCCTCCCGACTCGAATGCGATCCACTCGCCGTCGGGCGAGAAGGACACCTGGTTGGCGCCATCTGTGCCCGGGAGCTCACGCGCCGCGAGGTCCCCCAGCGCGCGGACGTATACATGGCGCGGACTGCTTGCGTTGGTACCGATGTACGCGATGAACCGACCATCCGGTGACAGGGCGAACGGAGATCCGTTGGCGTCTACCCATCGATGTTTCCCTTCGAAGTTGAGCAGAAAACGCACCGCCGCGTGGGGCGGCTCGCGCCGGCTGAGCATCCAGAAGCGTGCCGTCCCGGCGACGCCCAGCATCGCCACCGTGGCCAGCGCGAGCGTGAGCGGCTGCCTGAGCAAGGCCCGCCACCGCTCTCCCGGGCGGCGCGGCGCGGTGCGCAGGTGCGATGCGGCAGCGGCCGTATCGGGTACCACGGCCTTGCCGGTGAGCGCGTCGGCGAACTCGCGCGCCGTGGCGAAGCGATCGGCCGGCAGCTTCTCGAGCGCGTGCAGCACGGCAGCTTCCACATGCTTGGGAACACTGGGCCGCGCCGAGCGGATGCCACCCGGCCGCTCGGTGAGCACCTTGGCGATGATCGCCTGCGACGTGCTCGCCACATGGGGCGGATCGCCCAGGAGCATCTCGTAGGTCATCGCGCCGAGCGAATAAATGTCGGTGCGAGCGTTGATCACGCGGTCGCCCGTGGCCTGCTCGGGGCTCATGTACTGCGGCGTGCCGAGCGAGAGGCCCGTCTGCGTGATGCGGCCGCCGCCGGCGTTGCTCACGGCCAGCGCGATGCCGAAGTCGGCAACGAGCGGCTGTCCCTCGCTGAGGAGGATGTTCTCCGGTTTGAGGTCGCGATGGATGACGTCGTGCCGATGCGCGTAGTCCAGGGCGCTCGCCACTGCCGTGGCGATGTGGATGGCTTCGT
>JAYEKC010000525.1:0-1805 GCA_034716715.1 Gemmatimonadota bacterium
TCGCGCTGGCGATCTATGCCACCATCGGCCTTGTCTTCGGTATCGGGCACAAGTCGCCCCAGGCGATAACGCTGGGCGCGATCCTGATCTTCGGAGTTGCTTACCTGCTCGCGCAGGGGCTCGCCGCGCCGGCCAACCGGGAGGCGCTCGCCCGCATGACGGCCGCCGTCGTGGCGGCCGGCGCGTTCCCCGCCGTGACGGGCGTGGTGGGTGGCCGCATCGTCGCCGGCATGGACGACGGCGACCTCGAGCGCTTTCTCGCCGCCGGGGCGCCGAAGGTATCGGCCCGCGACCTCGCCTGGGCCGCCGCGTCGGGCAACGACGGCGCCACCACCGTGGCCGCCACCCTCGCGATCATGGCGGCCGCCAAACTGGATGTGTTTGCCACCGGGGGAATCGGCGGCGTGCACCGCGACGCGCGCGAGGACGAGTCGGCCGACCTGACCGAGTTGTCGCGCACCAGCGGGATCGTGGTGTGCGCGGGGGCGAAGGCCATCCTCGACCTCCCGGCGACGGTCGAACGCCTCGAGACGCTCGGCGTCACGGTGCTCGGCTACGGCACTGACGAGTTTCCGGGGTTCTTCACGGCCCGAACCGGCCTGCGGGTTGGCGCGGTGGTGGACCGACCGGATCAGGTGGCCCGCGTCCTGGCCGCGCAACGGGCGCTGGGTCGCACCGCGGCCGTCCTGGTGGTACAGCCCCCGCCGCCCGCCCACGCGCTCGACGCCGGCCTGGTGGAAGAGGCGGTTCGGGCGGCGTTGGGCGCGGCCCGGCAGCAGGGAGTTCGCGGCCCCGGGGTCACGCCGTTCCTGCTCGCCGCGGTGGAACGCGCCACGGGAGGGGCGTCGGTGGCGGCGAACCTCGCGCTCCTCGAGGCCAACGCGGGCCTTGCGGCGGCGATCTCGGCGGCCGTCGTCGCAGGCGGCGGATGGGCGTGAGTGGCGGCAGTGTCGTGGTCCGCGATCGGTGATTAGGTTGCGCGGAAGTTCCCCGAGCCGGAGGTCAACGGGCACATGCCTTCGCCATTCCTGAGCTCCGAGGAGTATGACGAGCGGGCGCACCAGCTGTACAACGAGGGGAACTACGACGGCGCCCTGGACGTGCTGCGCGAGGGACTGGCCCTCTACCCCAACGCCGTCGAGCTGCACATCGGGGTGGGGTACGCCCGGCTCGCGCGCGACGAGTTCGCGTGGGCGCGGCGGTGTTTCGAGGAGGCGCTCGTCCTCGACCCGGACCACGAGGATGCGCTGGCGGGGCTTGGCGAGACGCTGCTCAAGTTCGGCCAGGAGCAGGCCGCGCTGCGGGCGTTCAACCGCATCCTCGAGCTGGGCTATCAGGACGACGTCGAGCTGCTGCTGCAGGTGGCGCGCGTGCTCTTCCGCGAGGACCTCGTGGACGATGCCCGGCGGTTCCTGCGCGTGGTGCAGCAGCAGGCGCCCGACAGCGCCGAGGCGGTGGCGATGGTGGGGTACACGGAGCACCGCACGGGCGACGACGCCGCGGCCATCGCGACGCTGCGGCGGGCGCTCAAGCTGGACCCGGCCCTCGCCGAGGCGCGAATCTACCTGGGCAACCTCCTGTACGACCGGGGCGACTTCGAAGCCGCGCTGTACCACCTCGAGAAGACGAGTCCCGAGGACCACTGGGACGAACTTGGCATCTGGCGGCTGATCGAGCTGCGCAAGAGCACGTACCGGCTCGCCGACGGCGACGAGTCGTTGCGGATGTGGGAGGAGCGCCTCGGCGAGCTGTCGGGCGAGCCCGACGCGATCGACGACATGTTGTCGGAGATCGAGCAGCGCGCA
>JAYEKC010000526.1:0-9200 GCA_034716715.1 Gemmatimonadota bacterium
CCGGCCCCATCGGCGCAGGTTCGCGCCGCCTACCGGCTCACTTCGGCTTGATCTCGATCTTGCGCGAAGCGGCCGTTGCCTCGGGCGCCTTCGGCACCTTCACCGTGAGGATGCCGTCCACCATCTCTGCGGAGATCTTGTCCGGCACGATCGCGGCCGGGAACGTGAACGTGCGGGTGAACTCCCCGTACGTCCGCTCGAAGAGGTGGAACCTCGTGTCACCCTCCTTGCCCTTCTCCTCACGGACCTTCTCGCCGCGGATCGTGAGGACTTCCTTCTCCCACGACACCGTGACGTTCTCCCGCTTCATGCCGGGGAGCTCGACCTTGAACAGGTACTCGTTCTCGTTCTCCACCACGTCGACGGCCGGCATCCAGCCGATGCTCTCCGGCAGGTTGTCCAGGCGGAGCGGCTCGTCCAGGTTCGCGTAGAACGGATCGTCCAGGAACGCGCGGAGCCGGTTGGTGAAGAGGGGCGCCGCCCACGCCGGGCGGCGAATCAGGTTGGTTGCCATCGGTACTCCTTCCGGGCGACGGCCCGGTCATGCGAACTGCGTTCACTGTGCCGGGCGCCCGCCGGGCGCTCAGCTCACCTCGGATCGTTTCGGGAACACGTACATCCGGTTCACCACCTTGCGATCGGCGAGCGCCCGCGTGACGTCGAGCGACGTGACCACGCCCACGATGACGCCGTCTTCCGACACGAACACCCGGTGGATCTCGGCCGTCCGCATGAGCTCGGCGGCCGCCATGACCGTGGCGTCGGGGGGGAGCGTGGACACGGGGCCGCCCGACATCGCCTCGCTCACCACATGGTTGGCGAGGGCGCTGCGGTCGCCGTTCTCCGCCTCGCCGAAGTCTGCGGTCAGGGCGGGATTCGACGCGACGAACTCCAGGATGTCGGTGCCGCTGATGACGCCGACGATGCGGTTGCCCGACAGCACGGGCGCGCCGCTGATGTGGCGCTCGGCCAGCGTCTCGATCGCGTCGAGCAGGCTGGTCTCGGGCGAGAATGCGACGACGTCAGTCGTCATGATGTCACGAAGCCTGATCATCGCGCCTCCTGCGCATGGGTCGTGTGCGAGGAACGATCCTGCACGTGCAGGATACCCCACGCGGCCGCGCGCAGGCGTCAGGAATAGCCCCACGTGCTGTAGGGCGCCTGATTTCGGTGGTTTACGGCGTGTTCGACGGCTTCGGGACTGCAAATCCACGGACGGCGTGGGGCTGGTACGGTGCCTCGACCGCCGCGCACTCGTCCGGCGTGAGCGTGAGGTCCACCGCGCGCACGGCGGCGTCGAGATGGCCGGGCTTCGAGGCACCAATGATGGGTGCCGCCACCCCGGGTCGCGAGAGCAGCCACGCCAGCGCCACTTCGGCCATGGACACGCCCCGCGCCTTGGCCACGCGCTCCACCGCGTCCACCACGGCCCAGTCGGACGGCGAGTCGTACAGGGACACCGAGTAGCCGTCGCCCGTCGACCGCGCGGTGCCGGCGCCCGTCACCTTCGAGTCGGCCGGGCGCGGCCGTGCGAGCATGCCGCGCGCGAGCGGGCTCCACGGCACGATGCCGACCCCCTCCGACACGCAGAGCGGGTTCATTTCCCGCTCTTCCTCACGGTACACGAGGTTGTAGTGGTTCTGCATCGCCACGAACCGCGCCCATCCCTTCCGTTCGCTGGTGGACAGTGCGCGCGCCATCTCCCATGCCGGGCCCGAGCTCGCGCCGATGTAGAGCACCTTGCCCGATCGCACGAGGTCGTTGAGCGCCTCGAGCATCTCCTCGACGGCCACCGCGGGATCCCAGCGGTGGATGTAGTACAGGTCGATGCGGTCCATGCCGAGCCGCCTGAGGCTTGCTTCGCACCCCTGGATGACGTGCTTGCGGCCGAGGCCCTTCATGTTGGGCGCGGGCGACATCTCGTTGAACACCTTGGTCGCGACGACGACTTCGTCGCGGTGCGTGAGCTCGCGGAGCGCCCTGCCGGTGACCTCCTCGCTCGCGCCGAGCGAGTACATGTCGGCGGTGTCGAAGAAGTTGATGCCGGCCTCGACGGCCTGGCGATAGAAGGGGCGGGCGGCATCCTCGTCGAGCACCCAGCCGCGCCACTTCGACGACCCGTAGGTCATGCAGCCGAGGGCGAGGCGGGAAACGGTGAGGCCGGTGGAGCCGAGGGTGGAGTAATGCATGGTTCAATAATGGCGAGGGGGGCGGGTGAGGGGTGAGGGGCGGTGAGGGGTGAGGGGGGGGGTGAGGGGTGAGGGGCGGTGAGGGGTGAGGGGACTTGACACATCAACACATTTTGATGCAATTCCCGCATGGTGCCTCCGGCCATCGATCGAACGCCCACGAGGCGCGAGGCGGCGAAGGCTGCCGCCCGCGCCACCGCGATCTTCCACGCGCTCTCCGACGAGACGCGGGTGGCGGCGCTGCAGATGCTGCGCGGTGGCGAGCGTTGCGTGTGCGAGCTCCAGGACGAACTGGGGGCCGCGCAGTCGCGGCTCTCCTTCCACCTCCGCGTGCTCAAGGACGCGGGGCTGGTCACCGACCGCCGCGAAGGGCGATGGGCGTACTACTCAATCGTTCCGGACGCGCTGCAGGAGGCGCACGACATCGTCCGCGAGCTCGCGTCGGCCCCGTCGCGGCGCGGGCTCCGGGTGCTGGGGAGCTGCTGCGGATGACGCCCGACCTGCCGGTGCGCCTCCTGTTCGTCTGCGTGGAGAATTCCAACCGCAGCCAGATGGCCGAGGCGTTCGCCCGGATGCAGGGCGCGGATCGCGTCGTCGCCGCCAGCGCGGGCTCGCGTCCGTCCGGCGTCGTCAACCCGAAGGCGATCGCAGCGATGGCCGAACTTGGCTACGACCTGTCGACCCATCGCTCCACCGCCGTCGCAGACGTCGGCGCCGAGCCGTGGGACGCCGTCGTGACGATGGGCTGCGGCGACGCGTGTCCCTGGGTGCCCGCTCGGGTGCGCGACGACTGGGCCATCCCCGATCCGCGCGACCTCGACGCGGCGGGCGTTCGCGCCGTGCGCGACGAGATCGGGAGTCGCGTCCAGGCGCTCCTCGCGTCGCTCGGCGTCGCCGCCGCGGCATCCACCCACTGACCGGCCCGCTGCATTCGCAACAATCATGTCCGCACAACACATCAATCATTCTTGATAGGAGATGCCCGCATGACCGCCGTGCCCGCTTCGCCCAACACCCCCGCCTCACCCGACGCCGCCCGCCCGGCCGGCGAGACCCTGACGACGATCGTCCGCGAGCGCTACGGCGCGGCCGCACGGCGCGCCGCCGCCGGCGAGCAGGCATCGTGCTGCGGGCCCACCTGCTGCGGCGGCGGCAGCGGCGAGCCCGCGAGCGCCACCGACCCCATCACGTCGAACCTCTACGTGCAGGGCGAAACGGACGTCCTGCCGTCGGCCGCGGTGCTCGCGTCGCTCGGCTGCGGCAACCCGGTCGCGCTCGCGAGCCTCGAGCCCGGACAGGTCGTGCTCGACCTCGGCTCCGGCGGCGGGATCGACGTCCTGCTCTCGGCCCGGCGCGTGGGGCCCACGGGCAAGGCGTACGGTCTCGACATGACCGACGACATGCTTGCGCTCGCGCGGCGCAACGCGGCCGAGGCGAAAGTCGCCAACGTCGAGTTCCTCAAGGGCCAGATCGAGGCCATTCCGCTGCCCGACCACTCGGTGGATGTGATCATCTCGAACTGCGTGATCAACCTCTCGGGCGACAAGCCGAAAGTGCTGGCCGAGGCGTTCCGGGTGCTCAAGCCCGGCGGCCGGTTCGCGGTGAGCGACGTGGTGGTGCGCGGCGACATCAGCGACGCCCTGCGGCGCAACATGGAACTCTGGGTGGGCTGCGTGGCGGGCGCGTTGGGCGAGGCGGAGTTCCTCGACCTCCTTCGGGCGGCCGGGTTTGAGTCTCCCGCAATCGAACCGACGCGTGTATATCACGCGGAGGACGCCCTCGCGCTCCTCGGCGACCAGGCGGAATCACTCCGGGCGGATGCCGAGGCGATCGACGGCAAATTCATGGCCGCGTTCGTCCGGGCCACGAAGCCTCGGGCGTGACGCGACGGGAGGTACCATGGCGACATCCAGCAGGCGGGGAAGCCGCGGCACGATGCCGCCAGCCATGCGGCCGGCAACCACGGGTGACGTGCCGGCCATCGAGGCCCTGTTGCGCAGCGCTGACCTGCCGATCGAGGGTCTTGCGGCCATCGTCGCCCGCCGCCCGGACGACGTGCTCGTCGCCGTGCAGGGCGGCACGATCGTCGGCGCGGCAGCGCTCGAAGTGGCGGGCGACAATGCGCTCCTCCGCAGCGTGGTGGTGCGCGCCGACGGACGGTCCACCGGCGTGGGGCGCGAACTCGTCACGCGGCTCCTGCTGGAGGCCGACCGCCGGCAATACGAGGGCGTGTACCTGCTGACCACCACTGCCGGCGACTGGTTCCCGCGGTTCGGCTTCACGCGCGTGGAGCGGAAGTCGGTGCCCAGGGGCATCGCCGAGACGTGGGAGTTCCGCACCGGATGCGCCGACACCGCGGTGGCAATGGCGCGGAGGTCGCGTCGAGGGTAGCGTAGGAGCATGCGCACACTGATCCTGCTTCTCGGAGCGGCTGGAACGCTCGCCGCGCAGTCGGGCGCGGGCGGCCGACCCGCGGCGTCGGGCGCGTCCGGCGCGGCGACCCGCGCCCCGCTCGCCCTCGTGGGCGGAACGCTCATTGACGGCCATGGTGGCCCGCCGCTTCCGAACAGCGTGATTCTCATTGACGGCGAGCGCATTGCGGCCGTCGGGCAGGTGGGTTCGCTGGCGGTTCCCCGCGGCGCGCGCGTCGTGAGCACCGAGGGTCGCCATGTGCTGCCCGGCCTCTGGGACATGCACGTGCACCTGATGCTCGCGGGCCACGGCAATTATGCGCACTGGGATTCGACGTATCCCGGCGTGCTCGAGACGCAGATCATCCCGGCCACCGCGCGGCAGACGCTGCTTGCGGGCGTGACGAGCGTACGCGACCTCGGTGCGCCACTCGACGCCATCACGCACGTCCGCGACCGGATCAACCGGGGAGAAATTCCAGGCCCCACGATCTACGCGAGCGGGCCGTTCATCCAGCACGCGCCGTATCCCGGCACGGAGTACTTCCGGTGGGGCGTGAACGGGCCCGACGACGCGCGCGCCAGGGTGCGCCGCCTGGCCGAGGCGAAGGTGAACGTCATCAAGCTCATCGACCAGGACGAGATGACGATGGACGAGGTACGTGCCGTGGTGGACGAGGCGCACCGGCACCGGCTGCCCGTCGTGGCGCACGCGCACCGGCCCGAGGAGATCCGCCGCGGGCTTGCGGCCGGCGTGGACGACTTCGAGCACACCGGCCTCGCCACCGCGTGGGAATACCCCGCCGACATCGTCGAGGGGCTGCGGGCCCGCGCCGCGCTCGGCAACCGGCCGCCGCTGTTCTGGACGCCGACGATCGACGTGCTCACGAACTACGACGTCCGGCGCGACGACCCGGAGTTCATTGATGACATCGCATGGCACCTTGGCCTCGCCGACTCCGTGGTGCGCGACATCCGGCACTCGCTCGACCGGCTCGACACGCTGACGTACTACCGGTTCGTGCCCAACCGGAAGCCGACGCTCGCGAACAAGTTTCGCCAGCTCAGGGAATCCGGCGTGCGAATGCTGATCGGCACCGACGCCGGGGTCCCAGCCAACTTTCACGGCGCCGCGACGATCAACGAGATGGTGACGTGGGTGCGCCAGTATGGAGCGGACCCGATGGAGGTGATCCGGGCCGCGACGTTCTGGCCCGCCGTGGCGATGAACGTCGAGCGCGAGAACGGCACCGTTGCCGTGGGCAAGTACGCGGACGTCATTGCCGTGCGGGGGAACCCGCTGCGCGAGATCGAAGCGCTGCGCCACGTGGACGTGGTGGTGAAACACGGGGCCGTGGTCAAGCCGTAGGGTACGGGAGATCCTGCCCGGGGTACCGTCGTGATCTTCCTGCTCGTCCTGGTCCTGTTGCTGTCGCTCTTCATCATCCCGCTGGGTCTGCCCGGCGTGTGGGTGATGGTGCTGGCGGCGATCACCTATCTCTGGTTGGCGCCCGCGGCGCCGTTCGGCTGGTGGGTGGTCGTGGGTTGCATCGCCATCGGCGTTCTCTCAGAAGTGCTCGACTTCGTGCTGGCGGCCCGGTACACGCGCAGGTACGGCGGGTCGCGGCGCGGGGCGTGGGGCGCGATTGTCGGCGGGCTTGCCGGCGCGATTGTCGGGGTGCCGGTGCCGATCATCGGGTCCATCATCGGTGCGTTCGTGGGCAGCTTTCTCGGTGCGCTCGTCGCCGAGTACTCGGTAGGCGCGTCGCACGACGGCGCGGCGCGGGCGGCGACCGGCGCGACGATCGGTCGCGCGGTGGCGACGGCCGCCAAGGTGGCGGCGGGTTGCGTGATCGCGGCGTGGATCCTGGGGGCGGCGCTGCTCTGACGCGCTAATCCACGGTGACCCGAGCGCCGTGCTCGGGAGTCGCCGCGTCCCAGCCCAGCGTATCCTCGATCCGCTGGCGGAATGCGTCGGCTGCTGCGAGCTCGCCGTGGGTGACGAACACCTTGCGCGGGGAGAGGTCGCCCGTTGCGAGCCAGGACAGCATCTCGCGGTAGTCGGCATGGGCCGACAGCCCCGGGACCTGCTCCACCGTGCATCGTACCGGCACGCTGGCGCCGTGGATCTTCACCGCGGCGGCGCCGTCGGCGATCTGCCGGCCCCGTGTGCCTTCGGCCTGATGGCCCACGAAGAGCACCGTCGTCCGCGGCTCCGGCGCGAATCGGCGCAAGTGGTGAAGGATGCGGCCTCCGGTGGCCATGCCGCTCGCGGCGATGATGATCATCGGTCCGCTGCGGCGGTCCACGGCCCTGGATTCCGGCGCCGTCCGCACGTACTCGGCGGCGTCACACATCAGGTGGCACGCGGATTCGGTCATCCGATGGTCGGCCATGTTGGCGCAGAAGATCTTCGTGGCCTTGATGGCCATCGGGCTGTCAAGGAAGACGGGGATGTCGGGGATGCGGCCGTGCGCCTTCAATTGCGCGATGACGTGCATCAGGTGCTGCGCCCGGCCGACGGCGAACGCCGGGACCAGGACCACGCCGCCGCGGGCCGCGGTCGTCTTGACGACCCGCTCCACGGTGGCCGCGACGTCGCCGTCCGCGTGCAGGCGGTCGCCATAGGTCGACTCCGTAATCAGCACGTCCGCCCGGGGCGGGGGAGCCGCCGGCTTCATGATCGGGTCCACGGGCCGCCCCACGTCGCCCGTGAAGCCGACGACGCCGGCGCCGGTGTCGAGGGCGACGCAGGCGGAGCCGACGATATGCCCCGCCCGGGTGAACGATGCGCGCACGGCGCCGGCGATCGGCACCGACTCGCCAAACGGATGCGGCACGAACTGCTCGAGGCAGGCCTCGGCTTCCGCCTGGGTGTACAGCGGCAGGGCCGGGCGGTGGCGCGTGTATCCGTGCGCGTTCGCGCGCCGGGCGTCCTCTTCCTGGAGAAAGCCCGAGTCCGGCAGCAGCACCGCCGCGAGATCGGCGGTGCCCGAGGTGCAGTGGATCGGGCCGCGGTACCCGAGCGCACGCAGTCGCGGCAGATAGCCCGTGTGGTCGATGTGCGCGTGCGTCAGCACGACGGCGTCGAGTGACGCCACATCGAGGGGCGACGGTGCCCAGTTGCGCTCCCGCAGCCGCTTCAGCCCCTGAAAGAGTCCACAATCCACCAGGATGCGCGTGGAGTCGGCCTCGACCAGGTACCGCGAACCCGTGACGCAGTCGGCGGCACCGAGAAACGTGATGGTGGTCGTCATGGTGCGGATTCCCCGGGTGAGCGATGGTCGTGGCGGCACTTGCACCAGGTGCAATCGCACCCGTCGGGGCACGCCTGCCCCAGCGTCCGCTGCTGGCGTCGCCGGACGTCGGCGAGGGCGAGCGGGTACGCAAGTGCGGACCACCACTTTCCCGTGTAGTAGCGGCGAAGCCAGGCGCGCACGTCGCGGGTGCGGGCAACCTGGCGGATGAGGGCGCGGTACCCGCGCTCGCCGCCGCGCGCATACAGCGCGCGGTTCACGAATCCGGTACGCACCGTCGGCAGCAGGCGGCGCCGGCACGCGTCCTCGTACGCCGCAAAGTCTTTCCGCGCAGCCGAGAGGCCCGCCAGATGGCCGGACATCATGGCGTAGCGCATGCCGAACCCGAAGAGCGCGTCCTGCATACCCGCCGCCTCGCCTGCGAAGAGGATGCTGCCGCGACGCAGCGGCGCGGCGAGCGCCATGTTGCCGAAGCCGCCGAAGCGCCGCGCGTTGTGCCGGACGACGCCGACGTGGCGGTCGAAGAACTCCACCGTGCGCTCGAGATACCGGCGCTCATTGTGGAAGTCGGCGAACATGCAGCTGGCGACCGTAGCGCGTCCGTTGCAGATGAGCAGGTAGGCATACCCGGCGGGCGCCAGCGTGTCGCTCACGGCGGCATACGCCGCGTTGGCGGCATCGGTCTCGAACACGTACCCGACGGCGATGGCGTCGGCACGACGTGGCCCGTGGGCTACGATGCCGCCGCCCGGCAGGCTGCGTACCTCGTTTCCCGTTTCAATGGTGACGCCCGCGGCGCGGGCCTGGGCGGCGAGCGCCTGGTCCAGCGTGCCCGCATCGGTGCCACGGCGCACCAGGTACCAGATCGGGCGGTCGGACCGGCACATGGTGGCGCGCCCGTCACCGTCGAACATGGTGAGTTCCCGGAACGGCGTGTGCTCGAACGTCGCGGTGATGCCGGCGGCTCCGAGTTCCTCGAGAACGTCCCCTTCCGTGGTCCAGTTCTCGAGGCCCTGGAAGTCGCCGTGGAACCGGCCGCCCACCTGGTCGCGGCGTTCGAACACGCGGGCCGGGCGGCCGGCCGTGGTGGCGGCGATGGCGGCGGCGAGGCCGGACGGCCCGGCGCCGACCACCGGAAGGTCAGTGCGGTCCATCGCTTCTCCCGCGACCGGGGGCCGCGATAGCGTGGGCATAGGCGAGTATTCTGGCTGCGGAGCGGCGTGAGCGGCGGATATACGTCGAGCCGGCGAGGCCACCGAGGGCGCCGCCGACACCGTCGAGGATGAGGTCCCACATCGTGTCATCGAGCGGCGACAGCAGCGGCGAACCCTGAGCGCCCTGAT
>JAYEKC010000527.1:0-1797 GCA_034716715.1 Gemmatimonadota bacterium
AACGCCGTGCCATGCGCGCGGTCACGTCGCGAAACAGCACGCCGTCGGAAAGCAACGGCGTGATGTCCTTGAACAGGATGCCCGGCTTCGGGAAGTCGGGAACGTCGCGGATGGCCGCGCGTACCGCCGCCTCCAGATCTGCGTCGCGCCGCGTGGTGGTCATCGCCGGATCTCAAATGTCGAATCCTCCGGCCCATCAGGCACCTCATCCACCTGCAGGTCAGAGATCCTGGCACCCGGTGGCCCGTCGCGCAGCGCGCGCACGAATGCGGCGACGCGCGACGCGTCGCCACACACCTCGCCCGACACGGCACCATCGGGATCGTTCGCGACCCACCCGGCGAGTCCGAGGCGGTGGGCGGTGTCCCGGGTGAACCAGCGGAAGCCCACTCCCTGCACCCGCCCCGTGACGCGGAACGCGCGCCGCACCTGTTGCCCCGTCACGCGACCCAGCCGTGGGTGCCGAGCAGCGGGACGAAGCGCACCGGGTCATAGTCGGTCCGGAACAACCGCCCGCCCCGGCGCTCGACGAGCGCGAGGCGTTGCTCGTCGCGGCCGCCAACGGGCACAACGAGCCGGCCGCCCTCAGCGAGTTGCTCCACGAGGGGCCGCGGCACGTCGGGCGCTCCGGCGCCGACGACGATCGCGTCATAAGGCGCGTGCTCGGGCCATCCGTCGGTCCCGTCTGCGCAAGCGAGCGTGGCGTTGCCAACTGCCAGCGCCTGCAGCACGCCGGCGGCGCGTTCGTGCAGCTCCCGCACCCGCTCCACGCTGAATACGTGCCGGACCATGCGGGCGAGGAGGGCCGTCTGGTACCCGGAGCCCGTCCCCACCTCGAGCACACGCTCGGCGCCGGCGAGGCGCAGGAGCTCGAGCGATCGGGCGTGCACGAAGGGTTGGCTGATGGTCTGCCCGCTGCCGATGGGAATCGCCGCATCCTCATAGGCACGGTGCGCAACGCCGGTGGGCAGGAACAGGTGCCGGGGCGTTGCCTCGATGGCGGCGAGTACGAAGGCATCGGCAATGCCCTTGCGCCGCAGTTCCTCGACGAGCCGCCGTCGCGCGCCCGATAGCGGGCGGCCGGGCGGGGCTACGGGGCCTTCCACCATCGTTCGGCGTCCTCGAGCCGGGCCTGATGCGTGATGTCCAGGTGCAGGGGCGTCACCGAGATGTACCCTCCGCGAATCGCGTCTACGTCGGTACCCTCCCCTTCGGACCACGTGACGGACCCGCCACCGATCCAGTAGATGGGCTTCCCCCACGGGTCCTTCATGCGGGCGATCGAGTCGGAGAAGACGCGCCGGCCCAGCCGCGTGAGCTTCACGCCACGCACCTGGCCGGCCGGCACCGGCGGGATGTTCACGTTGAGCAGCGTGTCGCGCGGGAAGCTCGGCAGCGACAGGAGGTGGCCAAGCAGCGCCGACAGCGGCGCGACGTGTGAATCGAAGTCGGCGGCGCTGCCGCCGCCCTGGCGTCCGGCAAAGCTCACGGCGATGGAGGGCACGCCGAGCGCAAGCCCCTCCATGGCGGCGGCAACGGTACCGGAATACAGCACGTCCTCGCCCATGTTCGGCCCATGGTTCACGCCGCTCAGCACGAAGTCGGGCCGCTGGGGCAACAAGGCCTCGATGGCGAGCATCACGCAATCGGTCGGCGTACCGTCCACCTGCCAGCGGCGCCCGTCGAGCTGCACCGGCCGCAACGGGTGGTGCAGCGTCAGCGAGTGGCTCGTGGCGCTCTGTTCCCGGTCGGGCGCCACCACATACACCTCGCCCAGCGGTTCGGCCGCGCGCTGCA
>JAYEKC010000528.1:0-2821 GCA_034716715.1 Gemmatimonadota bacterium
ACCCATGTCGCGAGCCGTCGTGACGCCGGCGGCGAGATAGGCGGGCCCCCACTCGATCTGCGCGGCGTGCGCATGCATCTCCCACAAGCCGGGCAGGACGGAAAGGCCGCCGCCGTTGAACGTGCGGGTGCCCGCCGGCACCCGGATCGCGGCCGCCGGTCCCACGGCGGCAATGCGGCCATCGGCCACGACGACCGTCCCATCGGCAATGGACGCATCGCGAGCCGGATCCACAATGCGAACACCCACGATCGCGAAGCGACCCGCCGCAATCGGAGGCACCGCGTGCCCCATCGCCGCGACATCGGCAACGCGGTCGCGCACCGCGCTCGCCTCGAGCCGCGCGAGGCTCTCGACGAACTCCGCCCGCACGGCCTCGAGCGGCAGGATGTGGACGCGCGTCATCACACCGGCCACCGTGCCCGTGGAGTCGAGCCAGACGGCCTCATGGCCCCACACCACGCCGTCCACGTCGTATCGCCGCAGAACGACCCGGCGGCCATGCACGTTCAGCGTATCGCCCCCCCGCAGCAGGACCCGCACGGGGCCCTCGAGGCCGTCGAGGCGCGCGGGTCGTCCATGCGCCTCCCAATAGCGAATGACGGCCGCGCGTCCGGACAATGGGGCGTAGCTCCGCGCGAACACGCTGCGCGGCGCGGAAAGCACCACCGTGTCTCCGAGGCTGCGCACGCGCGTGCGCGCACCGTCGGACGTGACGTCAATGTCGATATTCACGAAGCGGTAGCTGTTGCCCCGCGCGCGGAAGTGCGTCGGCGTGCCGTCGCGCCGCGTGTCGAGCCCGGCGTCAACGTGGAGTGCCGCCCCGCGGTCGATGACGTCGAGAGACGCGCTCAACCGCGTGCCGCTGTCCGATGTCGTGACGACGAACCGTTCGTGACCGACCGGCCGGTCCAGCAAATGGACCACCAAGTCGCCCGTATCCGCGCGAACCGGAACCGGCGCGGGCGCCTTCGCGCGGCCAGCAGCCGCGCCCAGGAGGCACGCGGCGAGAGCGGCGCCGGCAGCGCTCAGCGCATCAGCGCGCCTCACGGATCGCCTCGAACACGCCAAGGTCGCGGTTCTTGCGCACGTCGTCGTGCGCGAAGCAGCGCCCATTCATCGCGACGTACACGCCCGCGGGCAGCGCCTGGGCGAACGAGAGGGCGCTGCCGAGGTTGAACAACCCGTCGGAGCTGCCGAAGGCGAAGGGGATCATCGCCCCCGTCAACACCACCGTGCGGTCCGTGACCGCCGCCGCGATGGCCCGCGCCGTTTCGACCATGGTGTCCGTGCCGTGGGTGATCACGATCCGCGCCTCGGGGCACCGCCGGCAGGCGGCTACAATCGTCGCACGGTCGGCGTCGGTGAGGTCGAGACTGTCCTTCAGCAGCAGCACCTCGGTGGCCACGTCGAGCCGGCATCGCCCCAGGTTCAGCATGCGCGGCACGTGCGTCTCGCGGAACGAGAGCGCGCCGCGCACCTCGTCGTACTCCTTGTCGAACGTCCCGCCGGTCACGAAAAGCCGGATGCGCATGGCACGGGATATCGCGGCCCGCCTGCCGCCGCGCAAGCCGTCGCGCATACGAGCAGCGTCCACGGCGAGCCCCTCCAGTCGCGCCCCCCGGGAGGCGGCGCCAATTTGGGGTGGGCGGCCACCGCACCCCTCACCCTGAACCACCTCTCACCGCTCACCCCCTCACCGCCCCTCACCCTCCACCCGCGCCCCTCACCCTGTGCTCCACATCCGCGACCCGCTCTGGGGTTCGGTTGCCGTCGACGACGTGGCCGCGAGGCTGCTGGACACGCCGGCCGTCCAGCGGCTGCGCTACGTGCGACAGCTCGGCCTGGCGCACCTCGTGTATCCCGGCGCCACGCACTCGCGCTTTGAGCACGCCCTCGGTGCGTACCACCTCGCCCGGCGCGCGCTCGCGAAGCTGCGCGAGGCCGGCGCGCTCGCGGCCGTCCCGCCCGACGAGCCCGCCGTCGTGGCGGCCGCCGCGCTCCTCCACGACGTCGGCCACTATCCGTTTTCCCACGCCCTGGAGGAGATCGGCGCCCCGCTCCACGAAACCCTCGCCGAGGCGCTCGTCACGTCGGGCCCCGTGGCCGAGATCCTGCGCACCGACGTCGCCCAGGACGCGCCGGGCCGCGTGTTCGACCTGATCGCCGGCCGGAGCGCGTCGCCCCTGCAGGGCCTCATCTCGGGATCGTTCGACCTCGACAAGATCGACTATCTGCAGCGCGACGCCCGCATGTGCGGCGTGCCGTACGGCGAGGTCGACGAGGACCGGCTCCTCCAGTCCATGCTCGTCCTCCGCGACCCCTCCACGGGCGCCGCGTCGGTCGGCATCCTCGAAAAGGGACTCTCGGCCGTCGAGACGCTCCTCTTCGCCAAGTACCAGATGTACCGCAACGTCTACTGGCACCACGCCTGCCGCGCCGCCACGGCGATGTACAAGCGGATCGTCGAACGCGCCGTCTCCCGCGGCGCCGTGGCCATGGAGGCGCTGGGCGGCTTCACCGACGAGGGGCTCCTGCACGCGGTTGAGGCGGATGGCGGCGACCCCATGCTCGCCGCCCTCCGCGACCGCCGGCTGTTCAAGCGCGCGTTCGAGGCGCCGGCCGCCGCGCTCCCCGACGCCGACCTCGAGTGGATCGCCGACGACCGCAAGCGCACGGCAGCGGCCGAGTCCCGCATCGCCGCCCGCATCGGCCTGCAGCCCGACGAGGTGCTGCTCGACTACCCCGCCAAGACGCAGATGTTGGGCCTCGACGTCCTCGTGGCCCGGCGCGACCGCACCGTGAGCCGGCTCACCCAGGC
>JAYEKC010000528.1:2831-9199 GCA_034716715.1 Gemmatimonadota bacterium
CCCAGGCCGGCCTGCCCGGCGCGATCGACCTGCCGCGGCTCGCCGGCGAACTGTACGCGAGTGCGAGGAGCCTTCGCGTGTTCACTGCGCGCCGCACTTCCATCACGCCCGACGCGCTGCTGGCCGCCCTCGCCGCGTGAGCGGTCGCGGCATCAGGGCGTCGGCGCCGGCTTGAGGTAGCGCCCCACCCACTCCACGAACCGGCGGCGGTAATCCGCCCGGAAGCTCGGCACCGTGAGGCTGTGGAACTGGTTCGGGTAGATCACGAGCCGCGCGGGCACGCCGTTCATCCGCAGGGCCTGGTACATCTGCTCGCCGCCCACGATCGGGACGTTGAAGTCCGCCTCGCCGCCCACGAAGAGCGTCGGCGTAGTGATGCGGTCGGCGTGCAGGTACGGATACGACACCTTGATCCACGGCTCGAGGTTCTTCCACGGCGGCCCCAGCTCGAACTCGTATTGCTCGACGTACTCGTCCACGCCCAGGAGCGACATCTGCATCGCGCTGCCGGCGCCGCTCACGGCCGCCTTGAACCGCGTCGTCGTGGCGATGCTGTAGTCCGTCAGGATGCCGCCATAGCTCCATCCGCCGATCGCCAGCCGGTCCGGGTCGGCAATCCCGGCTTTCACGGCCTCGTCCACCGCGCCGAGGATGTCCACGACCTCCTTGTGGCCCCAATCGCCGTAGATGGCGCGCTGGAAGGCCAGGCCGCGGCCGTCACTCCCGCGGTAGTTGACCGAGACCACGGCGTAGCCGTTCGCCGCGAAGAACTGGTTGTCGAACCAGTACCCGTAGTCGTTCTGCCCCTTGGGCCCGCCGTGGATGAGGAAGATCGTCGGCAGCGCCTTGCCCGGCGCCGCCCCCGGCGGTCGCACGACGATGCCGTGCACCTCGGTGCCGTCGGCGCTCCGCGACGTCAGGCCCTCGATCGGCGACACCGCGACGGCCGCCATCAGCGAATCGTTCTGGTGCGACAGCTGGCGCAGCGCGCCCCCGTCCCAGCCATACACCTCGGCCGGCGCGTCGGACGCGTTGACGAGCACCGCGGCCCGGGCGGGCACCGCCGGCGCCGTGCTGAACGCCCGGACGATGCGGCGCCCGTCCACGAGGCGCTCCACGGCGCCGTCGGCAAGGCCGATGCGCACCAGCGCCTCCTGCCGGTCGTCCGTCATGATCGCCAGGGCCGTCCGGCCGTCCGGCGCGAGCACGGGGTTGTAGACGGTCCGGTCGAGCCCCGCGGTCACCACACGCGCGCTCCCGCTGCCGTCCGCCGGCACAATGGCAAGCTTCTCCTGCTGGTAGGCGTACCATTTCGGATCGTCGGTCCGGAGGTAGGCCACGGACCGGCCGTCGGGGCTCCACGACGGGGGGCCGACATCCGGGCCACGGGTGGTCGTGAGCCGCAGCGGCGCGGCGCTGGCGCGCGGCTCGACGACGTACACGTCGGATTCTTCGCCCGTGCCCGGCTCCGGCGGCACCCGGCGGATGAACGCGATGCGCGTGCCGTCCGGCGACCAGCGCGGCGAGCCGTCGTTCACCGCGCCCGTCGTGAGCGTGTCCACCTTCCGGCTGGCCACGTCGAGCAGCAGCAGGTGGTCGTAGGTGGTCTCGAGGTACCCGTCGATGTCTTCCTTGAAGTGGTACCGGTCGATGACGATCGGCCGCGCCCTGCTCGTGTCCCGCTTCGCCGCGGCCGTGTCGAGGTTGATGCCGGCCACGAGGGCGAGGCGCTTGCCGTCCGGCGCCCACGCCAGCGACGACACGCCGTCGCGGATCATCGTGATGCGCTGCGCCTCGCCCCCGCGCCGGTCGAGCAGCCACACCTGTGCGCCCTTTCCGTTCTCCCGTCCCGAGAGGAACGCCAGGAAGCGCCCGTCGGGGCTCCACCGCGGCGACGACTCGTTCTCCTTCGAGAACGTCAGTCGGATGTTCTGCGTCCCGTCCCAGCTCGCCATCCAGATGTCGGAGTCGGTCTTGTCGCGCGCCGTGTCCACGGCCGTGACGGTGTACGCCACCCACTGGCCGTCGGGGGAAAGCTGCGGGTCCGACACGCCGCGCAGCCGCGCGAGGTCGGCGAGTTCCACCGGGCGGCGCGCCGCGCCCGCGGGGGCCGCCTGCCCCGTCGCGGCGGCAACAGGTGCGAGGACGATCAGGGCGGCAACGACGAATCGGTAGTGTGGCAGGGTCACGGTTGGCCTCCGGCCTTTTCGTGTCCGCGCGCGTCGGCGAGCATCCGGGCGATGCCGCGGTAGAACGCTGCATCCTCGGCCTTGCCCTCGGCCTCGAGGGCCATGGCGCAGCGCTCCAGCGCGTACAGGATGTTGCCCAGGTACAGCGCCGACACCGACGCGACGGTCGCGTCGCCGGCCATCAGCCCGCGGAATCCCCGTCGGGCGCCGCCACCGAGCCCACCTGGATCACGATCGCGGTGATGTTGTCGAGCCCGCCGCGGCCGTTCGCCTCGGCGATGAGCGCGTCCACGATGCGGCCCGGACTCGAGCGGGCGAGCAGGATCTGCTGCAGGCGGCGGTCGTCCACCATGCCGGTGAGGCCGTCGCTCGCGAGCAGGAACACGTCGCCCGGCTTCACCTCGCCCCGATAGAGGTCCACCTCCACCACCTCGCCCGCCCCCACGCATCGCGTGATGACGTTGCTGTAGGGGTGGTAGCGGGCCTGTTCCGGCGTCAGGAGCCCGGCGTCCACCTGCTCCTGCACGTACGAATGGTCCTTGGTGACCTGCTGGAGGGCGCCGTCGCGCAGCAGGTACACGCGGGAGTCGCCCACCTGACCGATCAGGTACTGGCTGCCCGCGAGCACCAGCACGGACGCCGTCGTACCCATGCCCTGCTTGTCCACCTCGGCGAGCATCCGCTCGTAGATGGCGCGGTTTGCGTCGCGAATCGACTCGGCCATCAGCTCGTCGGCCATGGCGTCGCCGAGCGACTCCATCGGCAGCAGGTGCCGGGCCACGATCTGCACGGCCATCTCACTCGCCACTTCACCGGCCGCGTGGCCGCCCATTCCGTCGGCGACGACGAACACCCCGCGGCGCTCGTCCGCCTCGGCGAAGAAGTTGTCCTCGTTCCCGGACCGCACCATGCCGACGTCGGAGCGGGCGCCAACGGCGATCTGCATCGCTCAGCCCCGCACCGCGATGAGGAGCACGGCCAGCATGCCGGCGCCCGCGGCCGCCGCGATCACGAATGCGATCACCGCTGCGCAGCCCTTCTTCTTTTCGGGCACCTGGACTTCCGGAATCACGATTGGCTTCTCGGGCTTGTGCGTTGCCGCCGCGGCGGGTGCCGATGGGGAAGGCGCAGCCGGCGGCTTCTGGTGCGTGGACATCCGGCGCGCCTGCTCGACGTTCAGTGCGGCAATAGCCCGGGTGCCGCCACCTGCGTCCGCGGCCGTCGCCGAGGGACGGAACGTGAGCTTCACGTTCCCGAAACGGACGTCCGGCGCCCCCACGAGATGCTGCTCGCCCTGCACCCGGCGGCCGCCCACGTACGTCCCGTTGGTGGAGCCCTGGTCCACGACGTACCACTGACCTTCCTTCCGGAGGATCTTCGCGTGGGAGTCTGATACACTGTCGTCGGTGATCGCCACGTCGTTGTGCGCACCCCGGCCCACGTTGGTCAGCGGCGTGAAGATGGAGTACTTCGTGCCCTTCATCGGGCCTTCGTTCACCACCTCGAGCGTTGCCAGGGGTTCGCGGGCCACCGACGGCCGCACCGGCTTGGGTTCGGTCGGCGCCTCGGACGGCGGCAGCGATGCGGCAGCCGCGGGCTCCGCAGCCTTCGGCGCCGGGGCGGCCGGCGCAGCGGGAGCTGGCGGCGCGGGCGGCGGTACTGAAGGCTCGGGCGTGGCGGGGACCGGCGGGGTGGCACTCGGGGGAGCCGGGGCGGACGCCGCAACCTCGGCAACGGGAGGTGGAGCGTCCACGGCGGGGGCCGGCGGCACTGGAGGGGTGCTCGCCGATGGGGGTGCCACCGCCGCGGGCTCCTTCGCCTTGTCGGCGTAGAAGCGGAATTCTTCCGTGGCAATCCTGATCACGTCGCCGCGCCCGAGGACCTGCTCCGCCTCGACCCGCGCGCCGTTCACCAGGACGCCATTCGTGCTCAGGTCCTTCAGGATGTAGCCGTTGTCGCCGGGCAGGATCTGGGCGTGCCGCCTCGACACCTCGGCCGACGCGATGACGATGTCGTTGCCGATCTCCCGCCCGAACGTGACGCCGCCGTCCGGGACCGTATACTCGCGCCCGTCAACGAGCGACACGAGCCGCCCGCCGGTGGCGCTCGTGGCCTTCTTCGGGCCCCCTGCCGCGCGGACCTGCGCGGCCACGCTTGCCGCGTCGATGTACTGGGTGCTGCCCCCCTTGGCGTCGTCGCCGTAATGCAGCTGAACGCCGGCCAGTTCGACCTTGTCGCCGTGCAGGAGGGGGGAGGGCTCGGCGCCAAGTTGCACGCCATTCACAAACACGACCGACGACTGGCCGTCCCGGCGGATGATCCCGGTGCCGTCGGCGGCGATCCTGACGACGGCACGGGCCGCCGGGTCGTCTCCCGGAACCCGGAGTGCCGCCCCATCGAACGCGCCAATCACCTGATCGGCCTGCGTGAGGGTGACGCGCTGGTCGCGGTATTGAAGGTACGGCATCCGGGTCGGAAACTACGGCCCGCCCACAGGGGTAGCAAGCCAATTTGGGCCTCCGAAAAGCCGGTCTATGTCCGTTCCCCGACTAGTTTTCCAGACAGGCGGCCCCGGCCGCATCCCGTGTCCCGCTGACCCGTCCGCCGCCATTCGTCCCTTGGCCTCCGTCATTCGCATCCGCGGCGCGCGCCAGCACAACCTGAAGGGGCTCGACCTCGACCTGCCCCGTCGCGCCATCACGGTCATCACGGGCCCCTCCGGATCCGGCAAGTCGTCCCTCGCCTTCGACACGATCTACGCCGAAGGGCAACGGCGGTACGTGGAGTCCCTGTCCGCGTACGCCCGGCAGTTCCTCGAGCGCATGCACAAGCCCGACGTGGATTTCATTGAGGGCCTGTCGCCGGCGGTGGCGATCGAGCAAAAGAACCCCACCCGGACCTCGCGGTCCACGGTGGGCACGGCCACGGAGGTGTACGACTACCTCCGGCTGCTCTGGGCTCGCGTCGGGCGAACGGTGTGCCCCGTGTGCGGCCGCGAACTCCGACCCGACACGCCGGAGTCCGCGACCGACGCCATCCTGGCGCTCGACCCCGGCACCCGAATCCACGTCACCTACCCGCTGCGCCGGTCCGCGAGGCTCACCCACGGCGAGATCGTCGAGAACCTTCGCGCCCAGGGATTCGTGCGGGTGGTGGCCGACGGCGACGGCCTGCATCTCGACGAACTGGCGGCCGGCGCGAACCTGGCGCGTGCCACCGAACTGCTGGTGGTCACCGACCGGCTGGTCGTCGGGCCGGACGTCCGCACGCGACTCACCGACGCCCTCGAAACCGCGTTCCGGGAGGGAGACGGCGATGCCATCGTGCTGACCTCACATGCGAGCGACGGGGCGGCCGACGCGGCCGCGCATGGCCGTGGTTCGTCGGCCGCCAGCCGCCGTCCAGCGCCTCGCCTGGCCTTCACCCAGCACTTCCGGTGCCCCGACGACGGCCACCTCGCCCCCTCGCCGACGCCGCAGCTCTTCTCATTCAACAACCCGCGCGGGGCGTGCCCCACGTGCAACGGATTCGGCGCCACGCTCGAGTACGACGAGGCCCTGATCGTCCCCTACCCCGACCGCACGCTGAAGGAGGGCGCGCTCGACCCGTGGACGATGCCGCGCTACGACAACAAGCGGCGCGCCCTCGCCGAGTTCTGCCGGCGCGAAGGCATTCCGATGGACCGGCCGTGGCGCCAGCTGGCGGCGGCGCAGCGCGAACAGCTGCTGCGGGGCAAGGCGAAGGGGTTCCTCGGCGTGATGCGCCACCTCGAATCGCTCGAGCCCAAGAAGTACAAGCAGTACATCCGCGTGTTCCTGCGGCGCTACCAGTCGGCCGCGACGTGCCCCTCGTGCGACGGCGCCAAGCTGCAGCCCGACGCGCTCAACGTGAAGGTCGGCGGCCGTTCCATCGCCGAGGTGTCGGCGTTGCCGGTGGACGACCTGCGCGCGTGGGCCGACTCGCTGTTCCTGTCGGGCGGCGAGCAGGAGGTCGCCGCGCACATCCTGCGCGAAGCCAGGGACCGGCTGCGGTTCCTCTGCGACGTCGGGCTCACGTACCTCACGCTCGACCGCGCCGCCCGCACGCTCTCCGGCGGCGAGGCGCAGCGCATCACGCTCGCCAACTCGCTCGGCTCGCGCCTCGTGGACGCCACCTACGTCCTCGATGAGCCCAGCATCG
>JAYEKC010000529.1:0-1788 GCA_034716715.1 Gemmatimonadota bacterium
ACCGCGCTGAGACCTGCGAGCAGCCACAGCAGCTCGGCACCGGCCACGCGTGCATCTGCGCCGGGCCGCTGCTGGAGGGATTCACCGGCGAGGTGCTCGTCACCTACGCCGACACGCCGCTGGTGACGCCGGAGACGCTGCGGGCGCTCGTCGAGCATCATCGAGCCGACCGCGCCGCCGCCACGGTGCTGACGGTGGAGGTGGACGACCCCGCCGGCTACGGGCGCATCCTGCGTGCCCCGTCAGGAGGCGTTGAGGGCATCGTTGAGCACGCCGACGCCACCGACGAGCAGCGCGCGATCCGAGAGATCAACACGGGCATCTACGTCTTCGACGCCCAGGCGCTTTCCGCGGCGCTGGGGCAGATCACGCCGTCGAACGAGCAGGGCGAGCTGTATCTGACCGACGCCATCGGCATCCTCGTGGACCACGGGCGCGAGGTGAGCGCGCTTGTGACCGAAGACCCCGGGAAAGTGATGGGCATCAACACCCGCGTGCAGCTCGCCGAGGCCGAGCGCATCGCGCGCGACCGCATCCGCAGGCGACTGATGCTCACGGGCGTGACGCTGCTGCACCCGCCCTCGACGCTCATCGACGACACGGTGACCGTGGGCCGCGACACGGTCATCGGGCCGGGTTGCCGGCTCGTTGGCGAGACCTCCGTCGGCTCGGGCTGCGAGCTGCGCGGGCAGGTGACGCTGCGCTCGGCGACCGTGGGGGACGACGTGCTTCTCCGCGATCACACGGTCATCGATGACAGCGCGGTGGGCGACGGCTCGCAGGTGGGACCGTTCACGCTGCTGCGTGGTGGCAGTGAGGTGGGCCGCGGCTGTAAGGTCGGCAGCTCCGCGGAGATGAACCGCGCCCGGCTGGGCGACCGATCGAAGATGCAGCACTTCTCCTACCTCGGTGACAGCAGGGTGGGAGAGGACGTAAACATCGGCGCGGGCGCCATCACGTGCAACTACGATGGCATCGAGAAGCATGAGACGATCGTCGGCGACGGCGTCTTCATCGGCAGCGACACCATCCTCATCGCGCCCATCACCGTCGGGGATCGCGCGTATACCGCGGCCGGGTCGGTCATCAGCAATGACGTGCCGGCCGGCGCGCTGGCCATCGAGCGGACCGATGAGCGCACCATCGACGGCTGGGCCGAGCGCATGGAGCGTCGCCGGCAGCAGCGCAATGACTGAGCGGGCGCGTGCTCGCGATGACAAAGGGGCGTGGCGGCGTATGATCCAGCTCGGGATCGTCTCCCTCGAGTCCACGCACGTGGACGCGTTCTGCCGCATCTTCAACTCCGACTCGTCAGAGCCCACGCACCTGGAGGGCGCGGTCGTCGTCGCGCTGTGCGATCAGGGCAACGACCCCGACCGCGTGGCGCAGTTGCAGCACGAGTGGGAGATCGAGATCGTGGTGAGCACCCCCCGCGACCTGCTGCCGATGGTGGACGCGGCGCTGGTCTGCTCGCGCGACGGCGCGCTGCACTACCAGCAGGCGGCGCCCTTCCTCGAGGAGGCGATGCCCGTCTTCATCGACAAGCCGCTGGCGGTGCACATCGACGACGCGGATGACATCATCGACCTGGCGCTGGAGGGCGGCGCGCCGCTGATGTCCGCCTCCGGGCTGCGCTACGCCGAGGAGCTTGCGGCGGCGCTGGACGAAGTCGGCGACGATGAGATCGTCCACGCCGACCTCATCGGCCCCGGCGAACTCTTCTTCTACGGCATCCATCTCGCCGACATGCTCAACGCCATCATGGGCCCGGGCGTGCAGGCGGTCGCC
>JAYEKC010000530.1:0-1784 GCA_034716715.1 Gemmatimonadota bacterium
GGCGCTGGAGATCGCGGCCAAGATCGCGGCCAATGCGCCGCTGGTGGTCCAGGCCATGAAATCGATTGCGCGCAGTACGCTGCCCAAGTCGTCCACCGAGCTGTACTACCCGCAGCGGGTGATGCTCGACGGCATCGCCAACAGCGCCGACATCAAGGAAGGCGTGGCCTCGTTCCGCGAAAAGCGCCCGCCGCGTTTCACGGGGCAGTGATGTGGCCGCCCGCCGCACGTCGCGGTGCCCTGCCAACCCTGACGCTGGCGCCTTGATCGCGCCAGGCGCGGCCTGTTGAGTTTTTTCAGGAGACAAACTGTGGAACGCATCCTGGTTGATCGCCGCGACGACGGCGTGACCCTCATCACCATCAACCGGCCGCAGCGGCGCAACGCCATCTGCGCGAAGACCGCCATGGAACTGCAACAGGCCTTGACGGAGTTTGAGGGTTCCTCGCAGCGCGTGGCCGTCATCACCGGCGCGGGCAACGATGCCTTCAGTGCCGGGGCGGACGTCGACGACCTGCCGGAGTTGTGGCGCTGCATCCCGACCGTTGGCATCCACAGCGAAAAGCCGGTGATCGCGGCCACCGCCGGCTGGTGCGTGGGCGGCGGGCTGATCCTGCCGATGATGTGCGACCTCATCGTCGCGGCGGAGAACTCGCGCTTTTCCTACCCCGAGGCGAAGCTCGGGCTCACGCAGGGGATGATCGCCGGCCTGGCCGCGCGCATTCCGCACAAGATTGCGATGGAGATGATGCTGCGCGCGAAGGTCGTCGGCGCGAAGCGTGCCTACGAGGTCGGGCTCGTCAACGAGGTCGTGCCGACCGGAACCCAGGTGGACGAGGCGCTCAAGATGGCTGCCGAGATCGCCACGATGGCGCCGATGGTGCTTGCCACGATGAAGCGGTTCGTCACCCGCGACATTCTTCCCGCCGGTCCCACGGAGCGGTTCGGCCGTTACCGCCTCGAAGCGGAAGCTGTTGCACGCAGCGAAGACTGCGCGGAAGGGTTTGCCTCGCACCGCGAGAAGCGCGCCCCGGTGTTCACGGGCCGCTGATTCCGCAAGAAGCACGGTTGTTCATTTGATTCCAAGGAGACATCCCATGAAAATGACTCGTCGCATTGCCGCGGGCGTGATGATTGCGCTGGCGCCGTTGAGCGTCGCCTTGGCGCAAGGCAGCTGGCCCTCCAAACCCATCAAGATCGTCGTTCCGTTTCCGCCGGGGGGCAGCTCGGACGTGGTCGCGCGGTTGCTGGCCAGCGGATTGACGGAGAAGCTGGGGCAGCCGGTGATCGTCGACAACAAGGCCGGGGCAGGCACCGTGATTGGCACCGATGCCGTGGCCAAGAGCCCCGCGGATGGCTACACGCTGCTGTGGATGACGACGCCGTTCGCCATCAACGAAACCCTGGTGAAGCCGCTGCCCTACAACACGTTCAAGGACTTCACGCCGGTCGTGGACGTGGTGGCGATGCCGCTCGTGATGATCGTGCACCCGAGCTCGCCGGCGAAGACCGTGCACGACCTGGTGGAGATGGCGAAGAAATCCCCGGGCAAGCTGTCCTATGGCTCCTCGGGCAACGGCGGATCGCCTCACCTGGCGATGGAGATGTTCAAGGCGGCGACCGGCGTGCAGATCAACCATGTGCCGTATCGCGGCAGTGCGCCCGCCGTCAACGACCTGATCGCCGGCCAGACCGACGTGGTCATCGATACCGTCCTTCTCACGACGCCGCAGGTCCAGGGAGGCAGGGCCCGTGCGCTCGCACAGACGGGTCCCAAGCGCTCA
>JAYEKC010000531.1:0-9062 GCA_034716715.1 Gemmatimonadota bacterium
GTGACCAACCTGAACGGCGTTCCCGTCGCGCACGCGGAAGTGATCATCGAGGGCACGCCGTACCGGGCCGCCACGAACGACTCCGGCGTGTACCGCATCGAGATCGCGCCCGTGGGCCGCGTGCACGTCATCGTGCGCCGCGTGGGGTTCGAGCCGGCGGACGAGCGGGCCATCCTGAAGGCGGGCGCCGGGCTGCAGCTCGACTTCGAGCTCAAGGGGCTGCCGGAACTGCTGGACTCGGTGATGGTGCGCGAGGCGGGCGGCAACGGGCGCATGGCGGACTTCTGGGCGCGGCGCCTCATCGGCGTGGGCGCGTTCATCACCCGCGACGACATCGACCGCCGCCATCCCTCGCGGTCGAGTGACCTCCTCCGCATGGTGACGGGCGTGCGCGTGGTGGCCGGCGAGAGCGGATTCGACCGCCCGCTCATCACCATGGGACGCAACAGCGTCACGGCCAACCGGCTGTCGCGGAACAACACCCCGGTGCTGGGTTCCGACTGCCGCGTGGCGTACTACGTGGACGGGTCGTTCGTTCCGTCGGGCACGTTCCACATGGACGATATTTCGCCGCTCATGCTCGAGGCCGTGGAGATCTACCGCGGGCCGGCGGAGACGCCCGCCAGGCTGCGCCAGCGCGACACCGCGTGCGGGCTGATCATGATCTGGACGCGGGAGCCCCCGCCCCGGCAGCCGCCCATATCCTGGTGACGGACGACAGCACCTTCGCGCTCCGCCGCGCGGGGGCCGAGGGGCAGGTCCTGGCGATCATCGCCATCGGCGCGGCCCTCCGGTTCCTCCTCGCGGCCACGGTCGGGCTCGGCGTGGACGAGTCCTACGCCGTCGCCGTGGCGCGCCAGTTCTCGCTGTCGTACTTCGACCACCCGCCGCTGCACTTCTGGCTCGCGGGAGGTATCGCGCGTCTGGCCGGCACGGAGATGCCGGAGGTGGTGCGCCTCCCCTTCGTGCTCTGCTTCGCGGGAACGACCTGGTTCACGTTCATGATCGGGCGGCGGTTGTTCGGCGAGCGCGCGGGGCTGTGCGCCGCACTCCTCCTGAACGTGTCGGCCGTGTTCAGCCTCAGCACGGGCGGGTGGGTGTTGCCGGACGGCCCCCTCATGCTGTGCACGACGGCGGCCGTGGACCGGATCTCGGCGATCGTGTTCGCGAACGGCGGGGCAGGTCAGGGCTGGCGCGTGGGCGCGTGGTGCGTTGCAGGACTCCTCACGGGGCTCGCGATGCTCGCCAAGTATCACGGCGTGTTCGTGCTCGCCGGCACGGCGGCGTTCCTCGCCACGTCACCGCCGCACCGGAAGTGGCTTGCGACGCCCGGCCCGTACCTCGGCACGCTCATCGCGCTCGCCTGCTTCACGCCGGTGATCGCGTGGAACGCCGCTCACGGCTGGGCGTCGTTCGCGTTCCAGGGCGCGCGGGCCGCGCCCGCGGCCGGCCTCCACCTCGACACGCTCGCGGCCAACATCGGCGGGCAGATGGCCTGGATCCTGCCGTGGATCTTCATCCCGCTCGCCGCCACAACGTGGCGCGCGTTGCGTTCGGGGCCGCGCGACCCCGCGCGCTGGTTCCTCCTTTCCGTGGCGGCGGGCCCCATCGTCGTGTTCACGCTCGTCTCGCTGCGCGGCGACGTGGGGCTCCCCCACTGGGAGGCGCCGGGCTGGCTGTTCGCGTTCCCGATGCTCGGCGCGGGAGTGGCCGAGCGGCTCGATGCCGGGCGGGCGGGCACGCTCCGCTGGCTGCGCTGGTCGGTGTGGGGGTACCTCGCACTCGTGCTGCTGCTCGCGTCGCACGCGTCCACCGGGTGGCTTGCCCGCGTGTGGCCGTCGGCGTTCGAGCGCGGCGATCCCACCGGCGACCTCGTGACGTGGAGCGCCCTGCGCGACGGACTCGCCGAGGCGGGATTCGACCCCGACCGCGACTTCGTGGCCGCGACGAGCTGGATCCAGGCCGGCAAGGCGTCGGTGGCCGCGGGTCGGTCCGTGACGGTGCTGTGTCTCTGCGCCGACCCGCACCACTTCTTCTACCTGCACGACGACCGCGACTACCTCGGCCACGACGCCGTGATCGTGCACAAGGTGCGCGCGGGCGACGACGTGCCCACGCGGTTCGCGCCGTACTTCACCGCGATCGAGCCGGCGGGTGAGTTCCCGGTGATGCGCGGGGGGCAGGACGTGATGCGCGTGGAGCTGTTCCGCGCGAAGGGGTTTCGCCGGACGTATCCGACGGACCAGCCGCGCTAGCGTCCGTCGCCGCGGAACCGCCAGAACGTGAGGTCGCCGCGCCGGACCTGCAGCAGCCGGCGCTCGAGCGGCGGCCGGCCGTCGCCGAGGAGCAGGGCGAGGTCGGCGAGGAAGCCGGGATTCCCGAACAGCGTATGCCCGAGCGCATCGGCGCGGACGCGACTCGCGTCGATCGTGTCCATCCCGTCCAGCACGGTCAGCGAGTCGCCGCCAAGTCCCAGGCGCCACACGCCGTTGACGGCGCGCGACGCGCGCAGCGCGTCGTCGTCGCTCGAGGCGTAAAGGGTCACGCGCACCGCGTGGGCGCGTAGCGCCGGGAAGACGTCGCGGCGGAACACTCGCGCGTCGAAGTCCGGGGCGGCCAGCGCCACCTGCGCGAGGCGCGGCGCGGAATCGCCGGCCGGCGCGAGCGTCACGGCGCGGGCGACGACCTCGGCGCCCATGGATTGCGCGAGCACGTGCACGCGGTCGGGCTGCGCCGCCGGCACCACTCCCTCGAGGATGCGGAGCAGGAAGAACCCCGCGTTGCGCGCCTCCTGCAGGTCGCGCACGTACTGCGAGACGGAGCCGGCCGACGGCCAGTCGTACAGCACGACCACGCCGTCGAAGCCGATGTCGGCCGTGATTTGCGCGGCGCGCAGGACGGCGTCCTCGAAGGTCACGTTGAAGCCGTGGACGAACACGAGGATGTCGCGCGATCGCGTGAGGGCGAGGTCGCCAGCTACGCGCTGCACGAAGCGGGCGGAGTCGTAGGGAAAGACTCCCGACACGAAGAACTCGCGCTCCGGGTCGGGCGCAGAGAACGAGAACCCTGACTGGCGCGGCAGCTCGCCGATGCCGCGCGCGCGGTACGGCGGCACGTTCACCAGCACGGCGGCGTACTGGAGCGAGTCCGCGTCGTCGCCCGTGTATCGCGTGGCGGGCTGGTCGCTCATCACGTAGCGCCGGTTGGTGGCCACGTACAGGGTGAGTCGCGCGGACGTGTTGTCGAGCGCGGCATAGGAGCGCGGCGACCCGGCCCGGGGCGGTGGTTCCGGGGCCGGTGCCGGCGGCGGCGGCGCGCCGCCACACGCGTGCAGGCTCACGATGCCCGCGAGGCACGCGGTGGCGGCCACCCTCCGCCTCATTCCCGGGCTCATGCGCCCGTGGCACTGGCGGCCCGCGGTGCGGGCGGAACGCGTGGTCACGGTGACGGTGGCACGGCTGCCGCGACCACCGCCCGCAAGTCGGCCTCGGCGATCGGCTCCGGCTTGAGCCCGAATCCAGCGGCCATTGCCGCGACCACCGCCTCCCGCGCGTCGTCGCCGAGCGTGGGTGGCGGCGCCAGGCACGGGCCATCCGCCGCCTCGACCAGTTCGCGCTCGATGCTCGTCATGACGACGTCCGGGATGCCGCACGGCACCATCACGTCGAAGTACGACAGGTCGGTGGTGACGTTGAGCGCGAAACCGTGCCAGGTGACCCACTGGCGCGCGTGCACGCCGATCGACGCGATCTTGCGGTCGCGCGTCCACACGCCGGTCTTGCCTGGGTTTCGCGCGGCGGGAATCCCGAAGGTCCCGATGGCGTCGATCAGCGCCTGCTCCACCTGACGGAGGTACCAGTGCAGGTCCTCGCGGTGCCGGCGCAGGTCGATGATCGGGTAGCCCACCAGCTGGCCGGGCCCGTGGAACGTCACGTCGCCGCCACGCTCGACGTCGAACAGCTCGATGCCGCGGGCGGCAAGGGCGCGCGCGTCGAGCAGGAGGTTGCCGGCTTTCGTGCTTCGTCCCGTGGTGACGACGGGCGGATGCTCCAGGAGGATCAGCAGGTCCTGGTCGAGCGTACCGTCCAGCCGGGCCCTCGCGGCCGCGCGCTGGAGCTCGAGGGCCGCGGCGTACGGAACGGACCCGAGTGAGGCGACGAGTAGCTGGTGCGGCGACGACATCGGCGGTACCTGGCGGGAATCTACCTGTGCGCGGGCGGCGGCGGCGCGTCGCCGGCACGCGCGTTGCAATCCGTCCGGCGGATGCGAGATTCCCCGGAGACGTTCACGACTTCGAGGGTCCGCCCAATGACCACGCGCCGCGACTTTCTCTCCATTTCCGCAACCACCGCGGCCGCCCTGGCTGCCCGCCCCGGTCGGCTGGACGCCCAGCCGCCGCTCGCGCCGCAGGGTGCGCTCCCGCCGGCCATCGCGGCCCTGAAATCCATGAAATCGCAGGCCACGCCCATCACCGTGGGCGAGCGCCGCGGCCGCATCGAGAAGGCGCGCCGCCTGATGCGCGACAACGGCATCGATGCCCTGATGCTCACCGGCGGCACCTCCATGGAGTACTTCACCGGAATCCGCTGGGGGCTCTCCGAGCGGCTCCTCGCGGCGTTCATCCCGGTGACGGGCAGCGCATTCCTCGTGACGCCGAAGTTCGAGGAGGAGCGCGCCATGGAGCAGGCGCACCAGGGGCCGCTCGGCGCCGACGCCGAGGTGTTCGCGTGGGAGGAGGACGAGAGTCCGTACGCCCTCATTGCGCAGGGGCTCAAGGCGCGCGGCCTGTCCACCGCGACCGTGGGCGCGGAGGAAACCGTCCGATTCGTGTTCGCCGACGGCACGGCCCACCTGCCGGGCGTGAAGGTGGTGAGCGGCACGCCGGTGTCGGCCGGCTGCCGGATGGTGAAGGACGCGCACGAGATTGCCCTGATGCGGCTCGCGAGCCACGTGACGCTCAAGGCGTACGAAGCCGCGTGGAAATCGCTCAAGGAAGGCATGACGCAGTCCGACTTCGCGCGCCTCGTCTCGCTGGCGCACACCCAGCTGGGCTTCGAGGGCTCGGCCGGCGTGCAGGTGGGCAAGTACTCGGCGCTGCCGCACGGGTCGGCTACGCCGCAGGTGGTGCGCGAGGGGACCATCCTCCTCATCGATGGCGGCTGCAAGGTGGAGGGCTACAGCTCCGACCTCAGCCGCACGTTCGTGCTCGGCAAGGCCACGCAGCGGATGAAGGACGTGTTCGAGGTCGAGCACCGGGCCCAGACCACCGCCGTGAAGACGGCCCGCCCGGGGCTCGAATGCCAGGCGGTGGACGCCGCCGCCCGCAAGGTGATCACCGACGCGGGGTTCGGCCCCGGGTACAAGTACTTCACGCACCGCGTGGGACACGGGATGGGCATGGACGGGCACGAATGGCCGTACCTCGTGCGCGGCAACACGCTGAAGCTCGAGCCCGGCATGGTGTTCAGCGACGAGCCGGGGATCTACATCCCCGGCGAGTTCGGCATCCGGCTGGAGGACGACATGCTGATCACGGAGGCGGGGGCCGAACTGTTCACGCCGCAGTCGAACAGCCTCGAGCAGCCGTTCTAGCCGGGGAACCCCCTCTTGACGGCCTGAGGGCGGGCGCGACAATGGAGCAACGCCCATGACCCGCGCCACGCCGGTGCGGCCCCGCGGGCGGCAATTCCCACCCCGGAGTGCGTGCATGCGTGGCTCCACGAAGCTCGTCGCCCTGATTCCGCTCGTGCTCGCCGCGCTGCCGGCGGCCGGCGCGCAGGGGCGCGGCGGCGGCCTGCCCGACAGCGTCAAGGCGCGGCGCTGGGCGGTCGAGAACGAACTGCAGTCGCTGGCGGTGGTCGAGCGCAAGGTGATGATCCGGATGCGCGACGGCATCCGCATCCCCGCCGACATCTACCATCCGAAGGACGCGTCCAGGAAATACCCGGCCATCTGGGTACGGACGCCGTACAACTTCAACTTCTGGGACGTCGCGAACGGCGTGCCCCGCGACATGACGGCGGCGCTCACGGCCATCAAGCGCGGCTACGCGTACGTGGACATGCAGGAGCGGGGCCACTTCTTCGCCGAGGGCAACTACGACATTCTCGGGCCGCCGCTCACGGATGGCGTGGACGAGCTCGATTACCTGCGGTCGCGCCCGTGGTCGAACGGGCGGATCGGCACCACCGGCTGTTCGTCCACCGCCGAATGGCAGGGCGCGGTGGCGGCGCAGCACAACCCGGGCTACGCGGCGTTCAACGTGCAGGGGTTCGGCGCCGGCGTGGGGCGCGTGGGCCCCTACTACGAACACGGCAACTGGTACCGCGGCGGCGCGGTGCAGATGCTCTTCATCGACTGGCTCTACGGCGAGCAGAACCAGGTGCGGCCGATGTTCCCGCCGAACACGTCGCAGGAAGACCTGATCCGCGCGTCGCACTACTTCGACCTCGCCCAGCATTCGCCGCCGGTGGACTGGGCGAAGGAGTTCTGGACGCTGCCCGAGCAGGACATCATCCACAACATCGACGGCCAGAAGGGCATCTTCGCGGATTCGATGCCGGTGGCCACGGGCGGCGCGATGATCAAGCGCGCGCCGAACGACCCGGCGTGGTACCGCGGCGGCCTGTTCCACGACAACATGCGCATCGACATCCCGGGCCTGTGGTTCATGTCGTGGTACGACGTGTCCGTGGGCCCGAACCTCGAGATGTTCAACCTGGTCCGGCGCACGGCCAAGGGCGACGCCGCGAGCCAGCAGTGGGCGATCATCGCGCCCGTGGGGCACTGCGCGTACACCCGCGCCGCCGAGCACACCATCGTGGGTGAGCGCGACATGGGCGACGCACGGCTGCCGTATCAGGAGATCATGTACGCGTTCTTCGACAAGTTCCTCAAGGGCGCGCCCAGCCCCGCGATCGACACCATGCCGAAGGTGCGCTACTACGTGATGGGCGAGAACAAGTGGCACACGTCGGACGTGTGGCCGCCCAAGGGCGCCACGCCGATGACGTTCTACCTCGGCAGCGGCGGCAACGCCAACACGCGCAGCGGTGACGGCACCCTGTCGGCGAAGGCGCCCGACACGAACCGTCCGGACCGGTTCACGTACGACCCCGCGAAGCCGGTGATGTCGCACGGCGGCAACGTCTGCTGCCAGGGCAATGCCGTCGGCGCGGGCGCGATGGACCAGCGCGAGACCGAGACGCGCCCGGACGTCCTCGTGTACACCAGCGAGCCGTTCGCCGACGGCATCGAACTCACCGGGCCGATCGTGCCCACCCTGTACGTGTCGTCCGACGCCAAGGACACCGACTTCACGGTCAAGATCCTGGACGTGTATCCCGATGGCACGGCGTACAACCTCGACGAGTCCATCCAGCGCATGCGCTACCGCGACGGCTATGACAAGCCGCTCGCGTGGATGGAGAAAGACAAGGTGTACAAGGTGACGCTCCAGCCGCTCAACACGAGCAACTGGTTCGCGCCGGGGCACCGGCTGCGCATCGAGGTGTCGAGCTCGAACTTCCCGCGCTTCGACCGCAACCTGAACACCGGCGGGAACAACTACGACGAGACGAAGTTCGTCGTGGCGCGCAACGTGGTGCACCATTCGGCGCAGTATCCGTCGTCCCTGAGCGTGACGGTGATGCGGCGGACCCAACCCTAGACGCTGCCCGCCGCCGCGGCGGGGGCCGTTATCACCGCGTTATTTTTCGCGCGATGCCTGCGACGACGATGCGGTGCCCCGCCGCGGATGCCACCCCGACCCGGCGTTCCGTCCGCCCACGGCCCGCGCGGCGGCGGCGATGACCGTCGAGCTCAGGCTTTTCGGCTCGCCGGCGGTCGCCGGCCGTCCGGGCGCCGAGGATCTCCTCTCGCGGCCCAAGCGGTTCGCGGTGCTGGCGTGGCTGGCATGCGCCCAGCCCACCGGGTTCCAGCGCCGCGACCGCGCCATCGGGATGTTCTGGCCCGAGCACCGGGAAGCCGCGGCGCGCAACGCCCTTCGCCAGGCGCTGCACCACCTGCGCGGCGTGCTCGGTGCCGACGCCATCCAGACCCGCGGCGACGATGAGGTGAGTGTGAACCCGGACGTCGTCCACACCGACGTCGCGCAGTTCCGCGAGGCCGTGGCGCAGGGACGCCTCGCGCGGGCGCTCGAGCTGTATCGCGGCGACCTGCTCGACGGATTCCACGTGCGGTCCGACGGGTTCGAGCGATGGGCCGCCGAGGAGCGCGACCGGCTCCACGAACTCGCAGCCACGGGGGCGTGGACGCTGGCCGAGCGCTACGAAACCGGCGGCGATCCCACGTCGGCCTCGCGCTGGGCGCGGCGGGCCGCGCGCCTCGCGCGCACCGACGAGCGGCGCGTGCGGCGCGTGATCCAGCTCCTGTACCGTGCCGGCGACCGCGCTGGTGCCGTGAAGGTGTACGAGGAGTTCGCGGAATACCTGCGCCGGGAGTTCGGCGTCGCGCCCGCCGATGAAACCACCCGGCTCGTCGCGGCCGTCCGCGAGGGACGCCCCGCGGGCTAGCCGCCCGCGATCGCGCGCATTCGGGCCACGACGGGCGCCAGCCCCGGGTCGGCGCCGCTCCAGAGTTGCGCCACCGCCGCAGCCCATCGCCGCGCGTCCGCCCGCGACGACGGGTTGGCGGCCAGCGCCTCGGCGTGGGCGGCCATCAGCCGCCCGAGGAGCGCGGCCCACGTTTCCTGCTCGACCACGAGCGACGGGACGGCCGGCAACAGGTTGAAGAATCTCGCCAGGATCCGTCGGACGCCGTCCGTGTCGTGCAGCGCCGCCCGCACGTTCACCTCGGCCGCGAGGACCTCGATGTTGTCGGGGGAGCCCGGCGCCGCGCTGCGCATGTGATCCATCCCGTCGAGCATGGCCATGGCCTGGGCCGTGTCGCCACGGGCGAGGGCCTGCGCTGCGCGAACCGGGGGCGTGATGGCGGCGCCCGCGGCCGCCGCCGCCGCGATGCCGGTGCAGGGGATCGCGAATCCGACCGGTCGCTCGAACAGGGCCTCGTTCACGGCGGGCGTGCGCGCGCCCGCCGGCGCG
>JAYEKC010000532.1:0-1772 GCA_034716715.1 Gemmatimonadota bacterium
CCACGCCGGGATCCACCACGACGACGTGCACCGTGCCGCGCGGGAACCGCCGCCAGTAGCGCGACACCGTGAGCCGGGCACGAGCGATGTCCTGCGGCGGGATGTCGTGCGATACGTCAACGATGGAAGCCTCCGGCGCGAGCGACGCGAGCACGCCCTTCATCTCCCCGACGTAGCCGTCAGCCGTGCCGAAGTCCGTCAAGAGCGTGATGACCGGCCCGGGCATCGTCACGCCGCGTCGAGCGCCTCGGCGATGGACGTGAGCGCGCGGGCGGCTCCCGAGGACGGATCGCCCACGACGATGGGCGTGCCGGAGTCGCCGCCCTCGCGCACGGGCTGGTGCAACGGCACCTCGCCGAGCATCCGCACGCCGAGCTCGAGGGCGAGGCGCGCACCGCCGCCGGACCCGAAGATCGGGAGGCGCGAGCCGTCGGGTGCGTCGAACCAGCTCATGTTCTCAACGACGCCAAGCACCGGGACGCCCACGCGCTCGAACATCTTCGCCCCACGCAACGCATCGCCCACGGCGACCTCCTGCGGGGTGGTGACGATGATCGCGCCGGCCAGGTGGGCGGCCTGGACGAGCGATAGCTGGGCGTCGCCGGTGCCCGGCGGCATGTCCACGAGGAGGTAGTCGAGCCGGCCCCAGCGCACGTCGCGCAGGAACTGGTTGATGATCTTCATCACGATCGGGCCGCGCCAGATGGCCGGCTGGTCGCGCTCCACGAGGAACCCGAGCGACATCAGCTTCACGCCGTGCGCCTCGAGCGGCACGATCTTCTCGTTCTCGACGGCTGGCGCCGACGACACGCCCATCATCCGCGGGATGTCGGGGCCGTAGATGTCGGCGTCCATCAGGCCCACGTGGCGGCCGCGCTGCGCCAGCGCCGCCGCGAGGTTGACCGTGACCGTGCTCTTGCCCACCCCGCCCTTGCCCGACGAAACGGCGATGATCCGGCCGAGCGTGGGGAAGGCCTCCGGTGTGGGCGCGGGTACGGCGCGCTGGGCCGACTGCGGCTGCATGACCGGCAGCGGCGAGCGCGCGCCGCCCCTGGCACCCTCTGCACCCGCCCCGCCGCCAGTGTGCCCGCCGGCGTGACCGCCGGCGTGGTTGCCCGGAATCGATGCATCGTGCGCCGATTTTGCGTCCGCGACGTTCACGCGCACGTCCTGCACGCCGTCGACCGCCGCCACGGCGTGACGTACGTCCCGCGCGAGCGTGGGGTCGTCGCCGGGGCCGAGGAGCAGGGTGAGCCGCACGCGACCGTCGGTGGACGTGGCGATGTCGCGCACCTGCTCGCCGTCGAGCACGCTCCGGCCGGTACGGCGGTTCAAGACATTGGCAAGCGCCGAATCGACGCGTTCCGTCAGTGTTGGCATCCGGATGGAATGATCGCCGGATGCGAGCGGCGACGGAATCCCCGGGATGCGACACGGGCGGCCCACGTTCAGGCCGCCCGCATCTCCCCCCCGGATTCAGCGCGTCACGGCGCGGACTTGCCCCTGAGGCGCGCGTAGAAGTTCTTGACCTGCGACCACGTATCCACGTTGTTCGGGTCCACCTCGTAGTACTTGTTGTCGAGGTAGCGGCCCGTGGACGGGAAGAACGGCGGCTTGCGGTTGGTCAGCTGGCAGGGGTCCACCGAGCGATTCTCGCGCAGGCCGCTGTTCGCCGAGCCTGTGTACGTGGCCGTGATGTTTTGCTCGATCACGCCGCCGGCCTGGTTGATGCAGCCACCCGACGTGCCGTACCCCTGGCACTGGACGGCTGG
>JAYEKC010000533.1:0-1771 GCA_034716715.1 Gemmatimonadota bacterium
GCAGCACCATCCCGTACCGCGAGAGCTTCGGCTCGCCGAACCAGCCCACCATCTTGCCGAGGATCAGGGCGCGCGTGACGAACGAGATCGAGCCCACGTACGTGAAGAAGATGCCGATCGTCTTCTCCGTCACGGCGAACTTCCACGCGAGGAACAGCGCGAGGATCGTCGTCATGCCCTGGAACGAGCCCATCGTGATGCCGTAGATCCAGATGAGTCGCGACGGCGGCTCGCCCGGATGCGAGACGACGCGCCGCAGCACCTCGGGCGACTTCCGCGGCACGGGCCGGTTGGCGTGGTGCATGCCCACCATCTCGTTCGACTCGGCGAGGTACTTCCACGCGAACGCCATGTTCACGAGCGCGATGCCGGCGGCCACGAGCCCTGGGCCCGGCACGCCGAGGTTCATCGCGCCCGAGCCGATCACCGGGCCGATCGCCACGCCGGCGTTCGTCGCCGCGGAGAGCCAGCCGAGCGCCTTGGCGCGGTCCTCGGGCTTGGTCGCATCCGCCACGTACGCCTGGATCACGCTCACCGTGCCGCCGCCGGCGCCCTGCACGAGCCGGCAGAGCAGGAGCAGCTCGAGCGAATTGGCGAACGCGAAGATCACGAACGCGATCGCCGACGCGCCAAGGCCCACCATCAGCGCGGGCCGCCGGCCCACGCGGTCCGAGAAGCGGCCCCAGTACGGCGCCGCGATGAGCTGTGCCACCGCGAAGCTCATCACCAGCAGCGACACCGCCGCACCCTCGCCGCCAAGCCCGATGGCGTTCAGCACCGTCCAGAGCGGTCCGTGCCCGAGCACGCGCTGGGCGTAGAACGGCACGAGCGGGAACACGATGAGGTTGCCCATCATGTCCACGAACGCCGTCGCCATCAGGACGATCAGCCGGCCCATAGGCGTGGAAAGCTATTCGGCGGCGCGGCCAAGGGCTGCCGGCGGCACGCTCCGGCCCACCACCCCCGCCACGGCGACGATCGTGAGGACGTACGGGATCATCGCCACGAACTGCGACGGGACGAGCTGCGCAGCCTGAAGCCGGATCTGCAGCGTTTCCGCCCCGGCGAACAGCAGGCAGGCGAGCCCGGCGCGCACCGGGTCCCAGCGGCCGAAGATCACGGCGGCGAGCGCGATGAACCCCCGGCCGGCCGTCATCGAGTCCGTGAACTGGTGCTGGTCGAGCGCGAGGTACGTCCCGCCCAGCGCCGCGAGGGCGCCGGACCCGAGCACCGCCGCGTACCGCACCCGGTTCACCGGCACGCCGAGGCTCGCGGCCGCGGCCGGATGCTCGCCCACGGCGCGCACGCGGAGGCCGAAGGTCGTCCGCCGCACCACGAACGCCAGCACCGGGATCGCCGCCACGCCGAGCCACACGAGCGGGTTGGTGGCAAGCGCGAGCCACACGCCCGCGCTCTCGCCGCCGAACCCCGCCACGCGCGGCGAATTGGAACTGGAGTCGAACGCGAGCTGCAGCAGGAATCGCGTGATGCCCACCGCGAAGAGGTTGATTGCCACGCCCGTCACCACCTGGTCGGCGCGGAAGCGCAGCGTGCCCATCGCGTGGATGCCGGAGAGCACGAGCCCGCCGCCCACCCCGCAGAGCACCGCGAGCCACGCGCTGCCCGTGTAGTGCGCGCCGATCACCGCGGCGAATGCGCCGCCCAGCATGTATCCCTCGAGCGAGAGGCTCACGATGCCCGCGCGCTCGGCGAGTGCACCGCCCGCCGCGGCGAACAGGTACGGGATGGCGATGCGGAGCGTCTGGGCCAG
>JAYEKC010000534.1:0-1770 GCA_034716715.1 Gemmatimonadota bacterium
TCCGCGACGAGGACTTGCCCACCGCGCATGCGCTGCACAATGACGTCTTCCCGCCGGTCCCGCTGGAGGAGATGCGGCGCTGGATGAGCCGCGCGGATGTCACCGCCGGGGTGGCCGTGCGCGACGGGGAGGTCGTGGGCGAGATCCCGCTGCACGTGCGGCGCTTCGTCATCCGCCCGGGCGTCACGGCGCGGCTGGCCTTCGAGCACTCCGTGTGCGTGCGCGAAGACATGCGCGGGCAGGGCGTTGGCAGCGCCATCCAGCAGGAGATTCGGCGCTTCATCGCCTCCCGCGCGGACGTGCTCGGCGTCTACCGCGGCGCCGAACGCTCGCCGGCGTACAATTACTACCGCGACAACGGGCTCGCCGACTGCTGCTACGTCCGCGAGTGGATACTCGACGATCCCGCGCGCGTCGCCTACGATCCGCCAGAGCTGTCCGACGCATCCGCCGTGCTGGATCGCGCGGAGCAGTTCGCCGCGGTGTTCGATGATGCGTACGCCCACGCGGGCGGTTACGAGCAGCGTCTGCCAGGGTTCTACGAGACGGCATTCACGCAGCTTGAGGCCACCGAGCTGCGGACGCGCTACCATGCGCTCGTCGCCGAGGGCGCCGCCGGGCCGCGCGGGCATTGCATCCTGGGACTCTCACCCGACGGGACCCTTCAGATCATGGAGCTGGCGACGCGCGGTCGCTGCCCGGCCACCGCTGACCGGCTGCTGCGAGAGGCATGCGCGGTAGCGGCCGACGCGGGCGGCGCGGTGCGCGCCATGCTGCACGACGGCGGCGTGTACCGGCCGGTTTTCGAGGCGCTGGGCTTCATCCCCCAGCCGCGGGGGGAGATGATCATGGCCGACCCGCTGGATCCCGAGCGGCTGGCGAACCTGACGTGGGCGCCGCAGGCGGAGCTGGCCGACGTGCTCGTCCGCGTCTGGACCCCCGAGGAGGAGGCGGTGGTGCACCGGCCCGGCGGAGAGCCGACGCGGGAGATGACGCTGGAGATGAAGCACGGGGAGGCCGTGCGCTGGTTGATGTCGCGGCTGGACCTGCGCGGCGCGGTGCGGTCAGAGACCGTCACGTGCCGGGGCGTGCGGCCGGGCGACGTCGAGGCGCTGAGTCGCGCGATCCCGTTCACGCCGTGGGAGTATCAGGTCATCGATCACATCTGAGGCAGGGAGCGATGCGAGTGCGCACAGCCGAGATCATGCCCACGCCGAAGGAGATCGACCTGTCCGAGGAGCAGGTCGTGACGGTCGATCACGGGTGGTTCGTGGCCAAGTTGGAGAAGCCAATCTACGCCGATGACGCGGGCCTCGTGGACGTGGGGACGAAGTTCGCCGAGGCCTTCTGCGTGGGCGTGGGAGATGAGCCCAACCGCATCCACCTGCAGCGCGACAGAACGATGCGCGACGAGGAGTACGCGCTGGAGATCGAGCCCGGCGAGATTACCGTGACCGCCGCGAACCGCGCCGGTTTCATGCACGCGCTGGCGACGATCGACCATCTGCGCGCCGGCCCGCTGCTGCCCGTGGGCACCGTGCGCGACCATCCGCGCCTGCCGATACGCGGCTTGCACGTAATGGTCGAGAAGATCCACCAGCTCCGCGCCGAGTCGATCCTGTCGCTGATGCGCTCGGCGGCCCGGCACAAGCTCAACACGCTGCTGCTGGAGCTGGGCGACCGCTTCCCGTTCGAGGGCGAGTACGCCGTCGCCGCCGCGCCGAACGCGCTCAGCCGCCCGGAGCTGCGCCGGATCATCGATGAGGCCCG
>JAYEKC010000535.1:0-9030 GCA_034716715.1 Gemmatimonadota bacterium
GCGGCCACGCGCGGCGCGCGCGCGAGCAGCACCGCGGCGATCTCAGGGCGGGGGGCGCGTGGCGACGGGAGCGGCTGGGCCGGTGCCCGGGCTGTCGACGCGCCGGCGCGTGCGCCGGTTGCCCGACTTGGCGGCGCCGTTCCGTCCGCGGCGGTCCGCCAGGCCGGGCTCCAGAGACAGACGAAGCTCATGCGACTCGACCGGAAGGGTGAACGTGGCCTGCTTGTGCCAGCCGAGGGCGCGCACCTCGGCGGTCACGCGAACGTCGTGCGCCTCGGCGGGGTCGCCGAAGGGACTGGAATGCCAGCGATAGGAGTCGGGGGCGATGCGCGTGGCGAGGCGGAGCGCCGCCATGTTGCCGCCCGCGGCGAGCACGGCGAACGCGCCGCCGCCCTCGTGGGCCGCGCGCAGGAGCCGCGTGGCGTGGACGTCGCCCAAGCCCGCCGGTTTCGCCAGCGCGAGCACCACGAGCCGGAACCCGCCGCAGCGGAGGAGGAGGTCGGCGGCGGCCACGGCCTGCGCGTCGCTGCGCGGCCGGACGAGGAGCGGGCCGTCGGTCCACGACACGCCGGCCACCACGCCCGCGGCGTCGATCCAGGCCGCGCGGTGGCCGGCGGCGAGCGTGGCGTCGCAGGCGGCGCGGAGCACGGACGTGGCGCCGCCGCCGGGTTCGCAGAGCGAGAGCTTGCCGAGGGGCAGGCCGCCGCGGGGCAGGGCCCGGTCGAGCTCCGGGATGCCCGTGGCCACGGGCCGCACTGTGCGCCGCGCGACGGGGGTCGCGTCGGGAAACTTCTGCTCGATGAGCGAGCGGAGGGCGGCGAGCGAAGAGGAAGACAAGGCCGAAGACAGAAGACAGAGAAATCATATACCGAAGAAAAGCCGAAAGTAAGGGGTACAAACGACGCCCCTTCCGGAGCACGTCCTAGTCGTTCGCGAGGAGCTCGCGGACCCGCGGGATGACGACGCGGCCGTAGAGGCCGATGCTGCGCATCATCGCGTCGTGCGGGAGGGCGCCCGCGCTGTACTTGAGGTCGAACCGGTTCACGCCGAGCGCGCGCACCGTGCGCGCGATCTTCTGCGCCACCGTTTCCGGCGACCCGGCGTAGAGCGACCCCGTCTCGATCTCCTGCTCGAACTCGCGGAACGTCATCGGCGGCCAGCCGCGCTCGGCGCCGATCCGGTCGCGCATCTCGCGGTAGGGCGCCCACAGTTCCTCGCGGGCCTGGGCGTCGCTCTCGGCGACGTGGCCCGGCGAGTGCACGCCGATGGGGAGCGGGTCCTTGCCGAGTTGCCCGAGCGCGCGGTGGTAGAGGGCGATGAAGGGCGCAAACCGCGCGGGCGGCCCGCCGATGATCGCGATCGTGAGCGGGAATCCGTAGCGCGCGGCGCGCACGACCGATTCGGGGCTGCCCCCCACGCCGATCCACACGCTCAGCCGGCCCTGCTCCGTGGGCGGATGCACCCGCGTGCCGCCAAGCGGCGGACGCACCGTGCCCTTCCAATTGAAGGGCGTGCCGGTGCGGTCGCTTTCGAGCACCGCGGCGAACAGATTCACCTTTTCCTCGAAGAGCGTTTCGTACTCGTCGAGGTCGAAACCGAACAGCGGGAACGACTCCGTGAACGACCCACGGCCGAGGATCACTTCCGCGCGCCCGTTCGACACCGCGTTCACCGTGGAGAACCGCTCGAACACGCGGATCGGGTCGTCCGTGCTGAGGACGGTGACGGCCGAGCCCAGCTTGATGCGCGACGTGCGCGTGGCGATGGCGGCGAGGAGGGTCTCGGGGGCCGAGATGGCGAAGTCGGGCCGGTGGTGCTCGCCGACGCCGATGAAGTCCACGCCCGTTTCGTCGGCGAGGACGGCCTCCTCCACCACGTCGCGGAGCACGTGGGCGTGCGCGTGCGGCGTGCCGTCGGCGGCGCGCGTGACGTCGCCGAAGGTGTCGAGGCCGAGTTCGATCTGCAGGATAGGCTCCCGTGTGTGCGCGGAATCGGCCCGAAATATCGCCCCATGCACGCGCCCGCCGGGGGTCAGTCCTGCGGTGTTTCGATGCCGGCTGCGGTCGATCGATTGCGGACGGCGGCGGCCACGGTTGCACTGTATCGCGTGCTCGCCGCCGTCCGCTCCGCCGCCGTGTTCGGGATCGACGCCCTCGACGTCACGGTCGAGGTCGACGTCGTGCCCGGCCTGCCGTCGTGGACCATCGTCGGGCTGGCGTCGAACGCCGTGCGCGAGGCGCGCGAGCGGGTGACGGCGGCGCTGGCCAACGCCGGGTTCGACGTCCCGTCGCGCCGGGTGACCGTCAACCTCTCCCCGGCCGACATCCGGAAGGACGGCACGTCGTTCGACCTCCCAATCGCCCTCGCCCTGCTCGCCGCCACGGGCGCGCTCGACGCGGCGCGGCTCGAGGGCGTGATTGCCGCGGGCGAACTCGGCCTCGACGGCGCAGTACGCCCCATTCGCGGGACGCTCTCCCTTGCGCGCGCGGCCCTGCGGTCGGGCGCGTGCCTCGTCATTCCGTCGGCGAACGGCGCCGAAGCGCGGCTCGCGGGCGCCGTGCGGGTGGCGGGCGTGTTGACGCTGACGGAAACGGTCATCGGCCTGCGCACCCACGGCGCGAAGTTCGCGTCGCCGCCGGCCATGCCGCCGGAGGCGCCCGGCGCCGATCTCGGCGATGCCGGCCTCGACTTCGCCGACGTCGCGGGGCAGGCGACGGCGAAGCGCGCCCTCGAAATCGCCGCCGCCGGCGGGCACAACGTGCTGATGATGGGCCCGCCGGGCACCGGCAAGACGATGCTCGCCCGGCGCCTGCCGGGCATCCTGCCGCCGCTCTCCGAGGACGAGCTCCTCGAAGTCGTGGCCATTCACAGCGTGGGCGGCCTCATCGTGCCGGGGACGATCCCCACGCGCACGCCGCCCTTCCGCGCGCCGCACCATACCATCTCGCTCGCGGGCCTCATCGGCGGTGGACCCGGGCCGCGGCCGGGCGAGGTGAGCCTCGCGCACCGCGGCGTGCTCTTCCTCGACGAACTGCTCGAGCTCCCGCGGCACGTGCTCGACGCGATGCGGCAGCCGCTCGAGGACGGCCGCGTGGTGATCGCGCGCGCCGCGCATGCGGTGGCGTACCCGGCGCGATTCCAGCTCGTGGCCGCGGCCAACCCGTGCAAGTGCGGCCACGCCCTGAGCGACGACGGCCGCTGCCAGTGCACCGCGGCCGACATCGAGCGCTACCGCACGCGGCTCTCGGGCCCGCTGGCCGACCGCATCGACCTGCACATCCACGTCGGCACGGTCGAGGTGGCCGCGCTCGGCGCCGCGCGGCGCGCCGAGCCCTCAGCCTCGATTCGCGAACGCGTGGTGGCCGCGCGCGCGATCCAGCGCGACCGCTACGCGTGCCTTGCCGGCGTGCGGTCGAACGCAGAGGCGCCGGGGCGGTGGCTCGTGGCGCACGGCGAACTCACGACCGCTGCGCGCGAAATGCTTCAGGCGGCGTGCGCTCGGCTTGGCGTGTCGGCGCGCGGATTCCACCGCGCGGTGCGCGTGGCCCGCACCATCGCCGACCTCGCGGGCGGGCGGGAGGTGGGCGAGGCGGAGATGGGTGAGGCCCTGGCCTACCGCGGCGCTGCTAGGGCTGCGGGCAGGTGACCTTCAGGGCCGGCCTCTGGTCGGTTCCGGTTCCGGCAAACAGCGTGTCGCCGCGCACACGCAACTCCCGCGTCGCGTTCGAACGCATCCGGCTTGCGGCGTCCACCGCGCCCTCCGCCGGCGCGTCGACCACCGCCGTTGAATCGGACAGCCGGCGCACCCGGAGCGTGTCGGTTCCGCCGATCGTCCGGTAGCACTCGATCCGCGCGCGCGCATTCACCGCACCAACCGTTTTCGCCGCGTCGGCGCGGAACTGTACCTGGCGCGCACGGTCGGCATCGGCCGCCGGCGCCTTCTTCGCCGCCTCGACCGCCGCCTTGCCCTGGCCGCCCGTGGCACCGGCCTGCGCCTGCAGTGCGGACGCGAGAGCCGCGGAATTCGCGGCGGGGGCGCCGGGTGCCGCGAGTTCACGCTTCGGCTCGTCGCGCGCCACCTCGTTCGCCACGGCAGGCGGAGCGGCGCGCCGATCCGCGGCCGCCGGCGCGGCGCCGGCTTCCTTCAGCGTGCCGGCCGCGGCCACGTCCTTCGGCGATTCCGCCGCGGCGGCTCCGGGCGCGCTCGCCTGTGCTGGCGGCGCGGCGGCCTGGTTCCCGGCCCGTGCCGACGGCAGCGGCGGAAGCCCGGCCGGCGGCAGGCCCGTCTCTACCGTCACTTCGGGGCCGCGGTTCAGCACGACCGTCACGCCGGCGACGACCACGAGCACCGCCGCCGCGCGGAGCGCCCACCACGGGAGCGAATGCGTACCGCGCGCCTGTGTGTGCGCACCATCCGGTCCCCCCGCGGCTTGCGCCGCGCCACCGCGCTGCGCCTCGCCGCCTGCGGCCTTGGGTGCAGCGGGAATCACGTTCGCCGGCACGTCGTCGAGCGCGCTGAGGATCCGGTCGCTCGCCGCGATGAACCCGCGCGCCTCCGCCACCGCGGCGGCCCACTCGGGGTCGTCCTTCACGAGCCGTTCGACCCGCGCGGCCTCGGCGGCGTCGAGCTCGCCGTCGAGCCAGGCGTGGATGAGTCCTTCGTCAGGACGCGACATGGCCTTCACCTCCAGCCTGCGCCGGCTGGCGCAGGGCGTCGTATGACTCGGCGAGCCGCCGGCGTGCACGCGACAGCGTGGTGCCGACGGACGTCTTCTCGATCTCCAGCACGTCCGCGATCTCGTCGTAGTTCAGTCCTTCGGCCTTGAGCAGCAGCGCCTGCCGGTCGCGCTCGCCGAGCGAGTCCAGCGCCTTCCGCGCGCACGCCGCGTTGCGGGCCCGCTCCGGCGTCATCTCCTCGGCGTCTTCCGGCGCCGTGGCGGCCTCGCGTTCCCGCTCCTCGGCCGCGAGGAGCTGCAGGTGCTGCCGCTGGCGCGCCACCCGCCGTGCCTCGTCGCGCACCAGGTTCGACGCCACCGCGAAGAGCCACGAGCGCTCGCTCGCGATGGCGTCCTGCCTGAGGGCGCGCACGAACGTTTCCTGTGCCACCTCTTCCGCCCAGTCGCGGTCGCCGAGCCGCCTCGTCAGGTAGCGCACGAGGGTTCCGTGGTACTCCCGGAAGAGGCGGTCGGCGTCCACGCGTGCCTATCGCCAGTCGCGGACGAGTGCCGCGAGCTGCTGCGCGTCGAGGGTCGAGAGGCCGGCGTCGAGCGTCGTGACCTCGATGGTCACGGCCCGGCCCTCGATGCGGACGTTGTCGCCCACGGCGAGCCACGCCTGCAGCTCGGGCAGCTCCCGCAGGAGGGTGAAGTACGCCTCGGAGTACGCCTTCACGGCGACGGTGCGCGTGGCGGTCTTCGCCTTCGTGTCGCTCCACACGCCGTCCTTGTCCTTCTTGAAGCTGCGCGACCCCACGACCTGCAGGTCGGCGTCACGCTCCTTTACCGCGTTCTGCCGCTCGTCGCCGAGGGTCTTCACCTCGCGCTGGTCGGCGCTGAGCTTGGCGGCCTCGAACCGGCGCACCTCGTTCGCCACGCCGGGAGCGCTGGCCACGGACGAGCCGGCGCCGCCGGCCTGGGCGGTGGCGTCCACGCGGCCGGAGGTCGCCGGGCCATTCACGGGGGCGAGGGTGCGGAACTGGGCGGTCTGCATTCCGGGCTCCACCACAAGATACGACGTCAGCTCGGTGGGGATGCCGTGCCGCTCGCCCAGCTCGCGCAGCTCATTGTCGAGCTCGGCGTTGGGTCCGTTCCGCCGGCGCTCGGCGCTGAGCCAGCCCACGCGCTGCACGGCCCAGAGCCGCGCGACGAACGCGTTGGTGGTGCCGCGCGCCGGAAGGGTCACCCGCTGCGTCCAGCGCACGGGCCCGTCGGGACCTTGCCCCTCGACGGTGAGCGTGGCGTCGCCGCGGCCGCCGGCGTAGCGCGCCAGCACGACGAGGTCCTGGCCGCCGAAGATGTCGATCGCGCCCTGCGGCTGTACGGCGTAGAGGCGCGCCCCGTCGAGCCGGAGGGTGACGTCCGTCGCCACGGGGCGGGTGAGCCGCTGCGACACCACGCCCACGGCGCGCTCGACAGACTCGTCGGGGCGGAGGAACGTGGCCGTGCCGCGCCCCTCGAGCGCGAGCTGTTCGAGCAGGTTGGCGTTGACGTCGGCGCCGAGCCCGAAGGTGAACACGCGGGCGCGTCCGCGGTGGTCCGCGGCCTCGCGGGCGATCGCCTCGGGCTTCGTCTCGCCCACCGTGGGCGCGCCGTCTGTGATCATCAGCACCAGCGGGATGCGGCCCGAAGGCGAGCGCGCTGCGAGCGCGGCGTCGAGCGCGCCGGCGATGTTCGTGCCGCCGCCCGGCCGGAGGGCCTCGATGAACGCCGCCGCCTCGCGCAGCGGGCCGCCGGTGGCGGTGGTCCAGCCGTCGCGGAACTCACGCACGTCGTTGGAGAACGCGATGATGCGGAAGCGGTCCGTCGGGTCGAGCGAGCCGAGGAACTGCCGGCCCGCGGCGCGGGCCTGGGCGATCTTCTGGCCGCTCATCGAGCCCGACACGTCCACGATGAACGTGAGGTCGCGGCCGGCGCCGCGCGAGTCGCGCATCGGCGGCGAGAGCGTGACGAGCGCGTAGCCGTCCTCGCCGGCCGGCGCGTAGCCCAGGAACGAGAGCGCGGCGCTGGCGTCGCGCCTGACGGGAACGAGGATGGTCATCGTGCGGGTCGCGTCGGCGGCGCGCAGCACGCGCTCCTCGCCGCGCCTGCCGGCGCCGGAGAGGTTGTGCGTGGGCGAATACGCGTCGCCAAGCGTGGTGCCGGCGGCGGCGCGCGGATAGCGGAGCTCGAACCAGTCGTCGTCGGTGCGGGCGCCGGGCATGGTGCGGGCGGGCCAATCGAGGCGCAGGGCGTCGCCCTCCCGCTCGGCCACGGCGCTGAACCGCACCACCACGCGCTTCTCCTCGCCCGGCTGGATGGGGAAGATGCGCGTGCGGAGCATGTCGTGGCCCATCCACTCGACGAGGGCCGGGTCGCGCAGCTTGCGCACGATCTCCTCGTAGATGCCGCGGGCGCGGTCGGCCTTCATGGTTTCGCCGGCGACCATCTCGCCGTTGATGGACAGCTCGAGGTTCTCGAACGCGGCGCCCTTCGGCAGCGGCAAAACGTAGTCCACCTCGGCCGGGCGGCCACCGCGGTTCACGTAGCGATCCTCGATCTCGTACCGCACGATGCGGCCGTCGAGGCTGGCGCGGATGTGGCTCGAGACGCGCTGGGCGCCCGCGAACTGCGGCGGGCACGGGTTCTGGACCGGGCGCTCGCAGATGGCGTCGGGCGGGCACGGGAGAACGACGCAGTTGCCGTCCACCGGGCAGCGTGGCCGGGTGCAGTCCACGTCGGTGGGGCACGGTGGCACGAGGCACCGCACCCCGGGTGGGCACGGCGCGCAGGCGACGGTCGAGCGGATCTGAGCCCTGGCGGTCGCGGCGGAGAGGGCCGCGACCGCTACGGCAACGGTGAAACGCAGAATGGCACGCATGAGGTCTCCCTGCTGGGTTGCCAAGGAGACGGGGGCGCGCGAAAAACTTGCACACCGCGGGGAGGACGGGACGGGCGGGGAGGGGCGGGGTTGGCGGTTGGCGGTTGGCGGTGGGCGGCGAGAACTCAGGGGTGGTACGTCACGCCGGCGAAGAGGGTCAGGCCGGGGGCGCGGAAGCCGGTGACCTCCTCATAGCGCGCGTCGAGCAGGTTGTCGGCCCGGAACGTCAGGGCGGTGCCGGGCAGGCGCGTTGGAACCACCGCCGAGCAGTCCACTTTCACGTACGCGGGAAGGGTGACGGCGGCCACGGGGTAGTTGGCGTAGTCGCGGTCGGCACGCTCGCCAACGCGAAGGGCCTGAAGGCGCACGCTTCCGCCGTCGCCGAATGTGCCGGCCAGCGACGCGCCAAGCGTGTGGCGCGGGCGGCGGATGAGCTGCTCGCCGCGCACGTACGACGCCCCGGCCGTGGTGTCGAAACCGGTCGCCGTCGCGCGGGTGTCCGTGAGGGCGTACGTCAGCGTGCCGGTGAGCCCGGCCATGGGGCGCCACGCCGCCTCCAGCTCGAGGCCGTTGGCGCTGGCCGCGGCGACATTGTAATAGTTGGGCGCGCCGGGCTTGGGCGCGGTGCCGGTGTACTGGACGATGTTGCGGAACCGCTGGGCATACGCCGTGGCGGCCAGTCGTACGGCGCCGTCGCCGAGCGTCAGGTCTCCGCCCACTTCGACGCTTCGTGATTCCTCGGGCCGCAACGCCGGGTTCCCGGTCACGTACCCGGCGGCGAAGTTCTCGAAGAACGACGGCGCGCGGAACGCGTTGCCGGCCGCCACGCGCACTCGCGCGCCCGGCTCCACGAGCCACGCAAGACCGGCGCGGGCGGTGGTAAACGCGCCGAATGCACTGTTGTCGTCGCGGCGGACGCCGACGACGTACGAGACCCGGTCGGTGGCGTCGCCGACGGCCTGCGCGTACACGCTGCCGATGTGGCGCGATGCCTCGAACGTGTCGGTCGAGTTGCCGTACTGGCTCAGGGACTGCGACGTCGTGCGCTCGCGGTCGTGCGACGCCTCGGCGCCAACGGTGAATGTCGCCCGCGGTCCCGCCTGCACGTTGACGCGAACGTCCGCGGCGCGCCGCGTGCGCACGCTGCGCGAGAAGAATCCGTAGAAACCAAGCGTGTCCGCAGGGCCGTCGGGCGGGTCGTTCGTGCGCGGGAGGTACTCGTTCGAGGTGAGCGTCGCCCGCAGTTCCACGCGGTCGGCCACGCGGCGGCCGGCGTCCACGCTGGCCGTGAACCGGTGGTCCACCTGCTCGGCGTTATGGTCCACGACCGCGCCGGAGTAGTCCGTGGGGTAGTGGTAGTCGCCGGCCGACCAGCGCGCCGAAATCCGGGCGTCTGTGCGCGCATCCGGCGTGAAGCGCAGCGCGCCGCTGAGCACGTCGTTCCGGTATGCGTTG
>JAYEKC010000536.1:0-9026 GCA_034716715.1 Gemmatimonadota bacterium
GCCTCGGGATTGTAGTTCGTGAAGCCATCGTGCTCGAGCAGGAGCACCACGTCGGCGCCGTGCTGGCCGAGCGTGGCGGCGTGCGCGCCGATGCCGGCCGCGCCGGCAAGCATGGCGTGCACCTGGCCGCCGGTCTGGTCGGCCACCTGGCGCGCCGCGGTCACGACCTCGAGACCGGCGCGGCGCAACTTGCCGAAGCGCGTCTCTGCGAATGCGAAGACGTTACTCACAGGACTTTCGCCTCCTCCTTGAGGAGCCGCACCAGCTCGGGGACGGCGTCCGGCCCTTCGCCGATGATCCTGCCCGCGGCGCGTTCCGGCGGCAACTCCATCGCCTGCAGCACGTACCGCTGGTCGGCCAGCTGCGCCGGGCGCACCTCCATCGGCTTCTTCTTGGCCGCCATGATCCCTTTTAATGAAGGGTACCGGGCGCGAGCGATGCCCTCGTCAATGGACAGCACCGCCGGCAGCGGGCACTCAACCAGCTCGTACGCCCCTTCCAGCTCGCGACGGGCCTTCACGGTTCCACCGGTGACGTCGAGCTGCGAGATGGCGCCGATGAACGGGAGGCCGAGCTTGCCGGCGAGCAGCGCGCCAACGGACCGGTTCTGCGTGTCCACCGCCATCCGGCCCGTGAGCACGAGGTCATAGCCCCCGTCCTTCACCTCGGCCGCGAGCGCGGCGGCGATGGCCGACCCGTCCTGGACCGCGGCATCGTGCTTGAGCTGCACCGCGCGGTGGGCGCCCATCGAGAGTGCCTTGCGCAGGGTCTCCTGCACCACGTCGGGGCCGATGGAGATGACCGTCACCTCGCCGGCGCCGGCCTTCTCCGTGATCTGGATGGCCACCTCGGCGGCGTACCCGTCGAAGTCGCTCATGTCGTACTTGAGGCCGGTTTCGTCGATGGACTTCCCGTCCGGCGCAATCTTGAAGCGGACGTCCTGGTCGGGAACCCGCTTGATGCATACCGCGATCTTCATGCGGTTCTCGGTGTCTGGCTCATGCGTGAAATCTAGCCCCCGGCACGGGGCCCGCGGGGACGGCGAACCGCCGAAAAAGTTGCGGCGTTTCGACCCGCTCAACGAGGTAGCCACCCGCCGCCCATGTTGCCGAATCCGGTCACCCGTCCGACATTTTAGGCCGTGGCGGACGAGCTGAGCGAGGTCCTTCCCAAGCTGACCGCGGCCCTCGAAGGCCGGTACACGGTCGAGCGCGAGCTCGGCCGTGGCGGCATGGCCACGGTGTTCCTCGCGCACGACGTGAAGCACGGGCGCGAGGTGGCCATCAAGGTGCTGCACCCCGAGCTCGCCGCCACGGTGGGCGGCGGGCGGTTCGAGCGTGAAATCCGGCTCCTGGCCCGGCTCCAGCACCCGCACATCCTCGGGATGTTCGACTCCGGCGAGGCGGGCGGCCTCCTCTACTACGTGATGCCGTTCGTGAAGGGCGAGTCGCTCCGCGACCGCATCGAGCGCGAAGGCATGCTTCCCATCGAGGACGCGATCCAGATCACGCTCGAGGTGAACGACGCGCTTGGCTACGCGCACAAGCAGGGCATCGTGCACCGCGACATCAAGCCGGAGAACATCCTGCTGACCGGGGGCCACGCCCTCGTGGCGGATTTCGGCATTGCGAAGCTGGCCGAGGATCAGGGCGGGCAGAAGCTGACGCAGACGGGGATGTCGATGGGGACGCCGTACTACATGGCGCCCGAGCAGTCGAGCGGCGAGCCGGCGGGCCCCACGTCGGACATCTACGCGCTTGGCTGCGTGCTGTACGAGATGCTGGCCGGCGAGCCGCCGTTCACCGGCAAGAACGCGATGCAGATCATGGCGCGGCACGCGATGGAGCAGGTGCCGAGCGTGCGCATCGTGCGGAACGTGGTCCCCGAGGAAATCGAGAACGCGATCTTCATCGCGATGAACAAGAGCCCGGCGGACCGCCCGCAGAGCGCGGAGCAGTTCGCCCAGCTGCTTGGCCTGCCACTGGGCTCGACGGCCTCGATGCGCGCGCTGACGCCGACGATGCAACGCCGCATCCCGTCGGGCGCGCAGGCGGCGATCGCGGCGATGCAGAAGCCATGGTGGAAGCGGCCCGCGCTCGTGGGAGCTGCGGCGTTCGCTGTGCTGGCCGGCGTCGCAGCGGTGTACTACGCGAAGGCCCGCGGCAACGGGCGCTTTGCGACGTCGGATCCGAACGCACGCCGCATCGCCGTGCTGTACTTCCAGGACCGGAGCCGCGACAGTTCCCTCGGCCCGCTCGCCGACGGCCTCACCGAAGGACTCATCCACTCCCTCTCGTCGGCGCCGACCCTCACCGTGATTTCGCGCAGTGGCGTTGAGCCATTCCGCGGCACCGGCGTGGCGCCCGACAGCATCGCCAGGGCGCTCCGGGCCGGGTACTTGGTTCGCGGCGACGTGGAGCCCGAAGGCGACCAGGTCCGCGTGACAGTGCGGCTCGACGACGCGAGCGGCGCCAACATCGACCGCGCCACGTTCACGCGCCCCGCGAGCAACCAGGTCGCCATGCGCGACACGCTCGTGGTGCTGGCGTCGGACCTGATCCGCCGCCAGCTCCGCGAGGACATCCAGCTCAAGATGCAGCGCGCCAGCACGGCCAGCGCCGACGCGTGGCTCCTGCAGCAACGGGCTGAGCAGCAGCGGAAGGCCGCCGAGTCGGCCCGGCGCGCTGGCGACGGCGCCGCGTACGACCGGGAACTCGCCGCGGCGGACTCACTGCTCGTCCTCGCCGCGAAGGCCGACCCCAAATGGGCGGACCCACCGACCCTCCGGGCCCAGATCGCGTACGGTCGCTCCCGCGTGGGCGGCGCCACGCTGCCGCAAGTGCGCCAGTGGACCGGCGTCGCGGAGGACTACGCCACGCAAGCGCTCGCGCTCGACGCGAACGACGCGGACGCGCTCGAGGTGCGCGGCAACGCGAAGTACTGGCGCTGGCTGAAGGGCCTCGAGACGAGCCCCGAAAAGGCCCAGGCCCTGCTGCTTTCGGCCAAGGCCGACCTCGAGCAGGCGAAGACGGTGAACCCGAATCAGGCCGGTGCCTGGGCGTCGCTGTCGCACCTGTACTACCAGACGGGGAACGCCACGGACATCAACATCGCCGCGCAGCGCGCGCTCGAGGCCGATGAGTTCCTGTCGAACGCCGAAGTGATCCTCAACCGGCTGTTCCTGTCCTCATACGACCTGGGCCAGTTCGACCGGGCAGACCAGCGGTGCGGCGAGTTGCGGCAGCGGTACCCGGCCGGACTCAATTCGGTCCGGTGCCAGCTCTATCTCCTGACGGGAACGGAAAAGGCGCCTGACGTTGGCGCCGCGTGGAAGCTCGCCGACTCGGCCGTGGCACTCGTTCCGGCGCCGGCGAAGGAATCGCAACGGCTCAACACGGGCATGCTCGTCGCCGCCGTGATTGCCCGCGGCAGCAAGTCGCAACCCGCACTCGCCGACAGTGCGCGCCACGTGGCGCGGCGGTCGGAAGGCACCGCGGCCAACGACCCGACGCGCGAGACGGCGTGGTCGGGCGCGTTCGTGTACACACTGCTCGGCGACGATGCCGACGCCGTCCGACTTCTCAAGAGCTACATCGCCGCCAACCCGCAGCGCGCCAAGGGATTGCGGGACGAGCCCGGCTGGTGGTTCCGCGACCTCGAGCGCAACCCGCAGTACCGGCAATTGGTGGGACTCGGCTCCTAAGCACGAGCTGCAAGTCCGTCTCTGGCAACGGTTTGGTCACACGTTGCTGCGAACAGCGCCATTAAGTGGTATGTTGGCCGGATTCGGGCCACTTCTAGTCGGCCCCCACGGCATCTCCGCCGCCCTCCGCCCGGAGCCAGGATCATGCACCGCACCGTTCGCGCCACGGCGCTTCTCGCCGCCTTGTTCGCCGTCGCCGCCTGCCAGGACCGCGGCAGGACGCCCACCGCGCCGTCCGACACGCCCGAGCCGTGGACGCCGCACGTCCAGGCGAACATCACGCCGGGCACGTGCGTAACGCTGGCCACGCTGTATGCGGAGGCGGACACGGTGTTCAGCGGCGGCGGACCGAACGCGAACTCCGTCAAGTCGAAGATCGACCAGATCGACAAGGCCAACAAGAAGGGCGATCGCCAGAAGGCCAACGACGCGGCGTTCAACGCCGTTCGTTTCGTGCTCCAGAAGTTCCGGGGCCCGCAACCGCTTGCGGGCACGCCGCAGCAGGTCGCGCGGCTGATCAGCCATATCTTCTGCTTTGCCGGCATCGACATCACGGTCACGGATCCGTACAACACGAACATCGTCGATCCGTCGGGTGGAACGCAGGTGGTGACCAGTTCCGACAACACGGCCGGAACGTCGCTGCCGCCGAACTCCATCACGGAGCCGACGGTCCTCGAGTTCAAGAAGCTGACCGGCCCGCAGACGCTGACCCGGCTCGATCAATACCCCGGGTTCTTCGTCGTGACGGCGGGGAACGCATCAGGTACCGGGCCGGCGGCGCCGGTCGTCGTCGCCATCTGTCCCGACCCGTCGGTGCCGGCGAGCATCCGCGGAAGGCTCCGCCTCGGCCACCAGAAGACGGCCGGCTTCGAGATCACACCCCCGGCCGACGCGAGCTTCCTCAACTGCCCCGTGTCGAGCGCGTCCGCGAGCGGCCTACCCGGCTGGGTGGGCAAGGCGCTGTCGTTCGTGTTGCCGAAGACGCTGAACGCCGCGGAGCCCATGTTCGTGGGCGGCGTGGGCGGCCTGGCGTCGGAGTTCAGCCCGTTTGCCCCGATCGATCCGTCGCTGAGCTTCGCCGGCGGCGTCGGCGGGACGGCCGGTGAGTTCATCCTGCGGCCGGGTGCTCCGGGGCTCGAGCCGAACCCGGGTGTGACGCGTGGGCAGGCGGCTACGGCCAACGTGGCGGTGGCGCCCGCGGGCGGCACGGCCAACTATGCAACGACGTGCGCCGCGAACGAGGCGGTATGGGGTACGGAACTCGCGCCGGAATGTCGGCCGGGCATCGTCGTGCGCACGGCGAACGGCACCCGGCTGCGCAACGTGCCCGTGTCGTGGAGCGTCACGGGCGGAGGCGGCACGATCGCGCCGGAAGACCCGGTGACGCGCGCGTGCGGCACGTTTGGCACCACGGCGTCGAACACGAGCGCCGATTCAACGTCGCCTGCCGACGCCGCGCGCCAGGGGCGCGCCGGCGTGTGCTGGAAGATGGGTCCGACGCCAGGCACCAACACGGCGACGGCCGCCCCGGGCGTCGGCGGTGATGCCCCAGCGGGCGTGACGTTCACGCCGGCATCGTGGCCGTTCACGGCGACCGCGATCAAGTCCACGCCATCGGTCGCGATCGCGTGCCCGGCTTCCGTCGTGTACAACGCAACCACGCAGGCCCCGTGCACGGCGGCCGCAACCGACACGGATCACACGCTGTCCCTTGGCCCGGTGGCGGTGACCTATGGTCCCACCGCTCCTCTCAACGTGGGGACGTACACGGCGGACGCATCGTTCGCGGCGACGACGCTGTACAACGCTGCCAGCGCACCGCAGAAGTCGTTCACCATCACCCCGGCCGCGCCGACGCTGACCGTCTCGTGCCCGGCTTCCGTTCCGTACACGGGCAATGACCAGACGCCGTGCACGGGCGCGGCCACGGGTATCGGCAGTGTGCCACTCACGCCGGTCGTGGTGGCGTACACGCCTGGCATCCCGAATGCACCGGGCAGCTATACCGTGACGGCGTCGTACACGGCGGCGGGCAACTATGCCAGCGGGTCGGCCTCGACGTCACTCACGGTGACGGCGCCGGCCGGGTTCGCCGACAGCTTCGAGACCGTGACGCCGTGGGCCGCGACCGGCCTCTGGAACCGGAGCACGCTGGCTGGAATCACAAACGTGGCCGTCCCGGCGTACGTGTCGCTCGCGCCCGGTGACGGGTCCGGCGGCGCGCTACCGGCACCAGCGGACGGCGTGTACGCGTTCTGGTACGGCATGCCTGCCGCGGGCAACTACCTGGGAGCAGTGACGCCTGGCGGCTCAACCGGTGGGGGTGGCACGAGCCCGGTGGCCAACAGTGGTACCCTCACCTCGCCGAACATCCTCGTCTCGCCGAGCCTCCTCACCACGCCCGTGCTCGACTTTGACACGTGGTGGGAAATCGAGAGCGTCAACCCGAGAAGCTTCGACGTGATGTCGATCGCCGTGCACGACGTCACGACCAACACCACGGCGAGCCTCGGCATGCTCAACCCGGCAACCGATCCGGTGGGCGGAGGACCGGCCAAGCCGTACACGTCGGGTGGGTTCAACGCTCCGCCCGTATGGACGTCGGTATCGCTCGACCTCAGTGCCTACCGCGGCCACACGATCCAGCTGATCTTCGGGTTCGACACGCGCGATCCACTGTACAACGGGTACCGAGGATGGGTGGTGGACCACGTGCGCGTGAGCAACGCGTCGGCGGCATTGCGCTCGCTCGCCGCTCCGGGGTCGCGCGCCGTGCTGAACCTCAACCCGGTCTCGCCGCCGGTGGTTCGCCCATAGCGTCCTCGCCCCGCCTCGTCGCCCTCGTCACGGGCGCCACCGCCGGCATCGGGCGCGTCTTCGCCCGGCGGCTGGCGGCGAGCGGGCACGACCTCATCCTCGTGGCGCGCGACTCGGCGCGCCTCGAGGCGCTGGCCGACGAGCTGGCCCTCCAGTACGGCATCGAGGCCGAGGCGATGCCGGCCGACCTCTCCCGCGACGACGGCATGCGGCGCGTGGCCGACCGCATCGCCCAGGAGCCGCGCCTGGCCGTGCTCGTCAACAACGCGGGCTTCGGCACCAAGGGCCGCCTCGTGAACCGCCCGGTGGCCGAGCAGGCGACGATGCTCGAGCTGCACGTGATGGCGCCGATGCTGCACACCCGGGCCGCGCTGCCGGGAATGATCGAGCGCCGCCGCGGATGGATCATCAACGTCACCTCGGTCGCGTCGTTCACGTACTCGATGGGGAACGTGAACTACTGCGCCACCAAGGCCTACCTGCGGGTGTTCTCCGAGGGCCTCGCGTTGGAGCTCGACGGCACGGGCGTACGCGTGCAGGCGCTGTGCCCGGGCTTCACGCACACGGAGTTCCACGACCGCGCGGGCATGGACAAGTCGAAGATGCCACGCTGGCTCTGGCTCCCGGCCGAGCGCGTGGTGGACGAATCGCTGGCGCAGATCGCCGCCGGCGGGCCGCCCGTCTGCGTGCCCAGCAAGCGGTTCAAGCTGATCGTGCTGGCGATCCGCTACCTGCCCGCGTGGGTGGTGGCGCCGCTGCGGGTGCGGTACGGGCGGGCGCGCACGTAACGACAACGGCGAGATGACGGGTGACGGAGGACGGGGAACGGACGCCCGCTACCTGTCACCCGTCACCCGTCACCCCCAGTGGTCGGTCCCGTCCTACTTGAATGCGTTCATCCCCGTCACCGCCATGCCCAGCACCAGGCTGTGCACGTCGTGCGTGCCCTCGTACGTGTACACGCTCTCCAGGTTGGCCATGTGCCGCATGCTCGCGTACTCGGCGAGGATCCCGTTCGCGCCGAGCAGCCGGCGCGCCTCGCGGGCGATGTCCGTGGCGATGTTCACGTTGTTCCGCTTGGCCAGTGACACCTGCTGCGGGGTGAATGTGCCGGCGTCCTTCATGCGGCCCAGGTGGAGGCTCACGAGCTGGCCCTTCACGATCTCCGTCAGCATGTCGGCGAGCCGCACCTGCTGGATCTGGAACCCGCCGATGGGCTTGTCGAACATCACGCGCGTCTTCGCGTACGCCAGCGCCTCCTCGTAGCAGCCCATGGCCGCGCCCACCGCGCCCCACGCAATGCCGTAGCGCGCCTGCGTGAGGCACATCAACGGGCTCTTGAGGCCACCGGAGTTCGGCAGGATGGCATCGGCCGGCAGGTGCACGTCGCTGAACACGAGCTCGCTGGTGTCGCTCGCGCGCAGCGACAGCTTGCCCTTCTGGTCCTTCGCCGTGAAGCCCTTCGTATCGGTGGGCACCAGGAACCCGCGGATGCTCTTGCCGTCCTCGTCCTTGTCCTCCGTCTTTGCCCACACCACCGCAACCTTCGCCGTGGAACCGTTCGTGATCCACATCTTCGCGCCGTTGAGGACCCACGAGCCGTCCTGCTGCTTCCGCGCGCGGGTGATCATGCCGGCGGGATTCGACCCGTAGTCGGGCTCGGTGAGGCCGAAACAGCCGATCACCTCGCCCTTCGCCATGGGCGGCAGCCACTTCTGCTTCTGCTCCTCGCTGCCGAACGCGTAGATGGGGTACATCACCAGCGCCCCCTGCACGCTCGCGAACGAGCGCACGCCGGAGTCGCCGCGCTCGAGCTCCTGCATGATGAGCCCGTAGCTCACGTTGTTGAGTCCGGCGCACCCGTACTTCTCTGGCAGGTTCGCGCCAAACACGCCGAGTTCGGCCATCCCCGGCAGGATCTCACGGGGGAACCGGCCCTCGACGTACGCCGTGCCGATGACGGGGATGACGCGCTCGTCCACGAACCGGCGGACGGAGTCGCGCACGGCGCGCTCCTCCTCGGTGAGGGCGGCGTCGATGTTGAAGAAGTCGCCGTCGCGGGGCTTCAGGTGCGGGGAGGCGAGCAGGGATTCGCTGAGTGCGTTGGCCATATCCCGGAAATTAGGCCGTCCGCCGCATCAGCGGGAAGGTCGCGCCGCGACCGGAACGCTCCGGCCGGGCGGATCCTCGATCGGCCCGGCGTCACTCGTGCCGGCGGACGCACTCCACGGTGCGGGTACGGTGGAACGAACCGTCGGACTGCCACTCGTGGATCCCGACGACGATCCGCCGCTGGTCCGCTTCGATCATGTTCCACGCGCCCGGCAAGCCGCCGCGCGCGCGATCGGTGAGCGTGCCCGCCGTCGACACCACGAGGTGGCGGTCGGCGACCTTGATCTCCTTCGCGTCCTGCTCGTGGTCGTGACCGCAGCAGACCACCTGCGCTCCCGTGAGCGCCGCATCCACGACGCCGAGGTCCCGGTTCGCCAGGCCCCACCGGCGG
>JAYEKC010000537.1:0-1762 GCA_034716715.1 Gemmatimonadota bacterium
CGCCTCCGGGCGCGCCATCAGCCGTCGGTTGCACGAACACATGGTTCACCGCATCATCGGTCAGCCCGGTGATCGCCTGCGCCTGCGTGGTCTCGCACCAGCAGGCGGCGATCAGCCCCTCGCCCGCGCTCACCGTCTTATCGCTCTGGATCTCCCACCCGTCGTAGACGCCCTCGGTCGCCAGTCGCTTCAGCACCGAGCCGACCACCCGGTCCACCGTGTCGGCAAGTCGGTTATTGTGACCGGGCTGCACGAAGTCGTCCACCGCCACTGACGTGACGAGCTGGTAGTTCTGCGTCAGTTCAGACATCTCACACTCTCCCCTCGACCTGCGCCATTGTGCATCGCCCTACCCGCTTGAATACCGCCCCTGCCCGTACCGCCCGCGCCCGTACAGCGCGTAGACCAGGTTCTGTGCGCTCCCCCAGTCGTAGCGGTTGCCGGGCGCGTGTCCACATGGAAACATCGCTCTGCGCGACGGCGTCCGGTCCACGACCAGACTCCCCGCGGGTTGTCCGGGGCGCGCACGGCGGTCGATCTGGTCACGAAGTTCTGCCGGATCCATCGCCCTCGCCATCTCTGCTTCATCTCGCACCTCCAACATCGCCACCTCCCGTCACAGCGCTTCGCCAAGCCAGCGCGCCGTGATCCGCGTTACCGCCGCATCGCTGTCCCTTCGGCTGCGATCCAGCCAGTGTCGGACCGCGGAGACACGGTATGTCTGGTCGCTCGCCCCGACGCTTTCCCCGCCCTTCACCTCGATCACGTGCCCGATCTTCACCTCCGGCATCAGTGGCGTCATGATCTCTATATGCTCGGGCCGACGTGACAGCTCCGCGAACCTGTCCTGGCAGAGCCGGTTGACCAGCTCCTGTGACACGTAGCTCTCGAGCACCTCCACGTGCATCTTCCGCCAGCCCACGTACCGATCGCTTTCCGGGTCGTACATCGAGGCCGGATCGGACGCCACTGCGGCCACGGGCAGCCCGTTCTCGCCCAGGCCGGAGATCACCACGTAGTTCGCGAACTCACGGGCCGCCGAGAGCGTCTTCCGCGGCCGACGCACCCGCAGTATCTCGCCCGGCGCAGCGGGGTCCGTTGCCGCCGATCCACGCGTGTACAGCTCCCAGTCCACCGCCGTCGGGCACGCACCATCCGCGCTTCCGTCGTGCTCGGTCACATCCGCTGCTGTGCGCTTGACCCGGCAGTGTCGGCAGGCCTTTACGAAGGTCCCCGTCTCGTCGAAGTAGATGCCGGCGTTGTAGTCGAACCGAGCCACCTCCTCCAGCAGCTCCAGCCATGACCGCCCGGGCTCGGCATACCACAGAGGGCTTTCCGGCTGACCGGCGCTCAGGACAGTCCCGGTGTCCTCCAGGTCCTGCTCGCTCCGAGACAGCCCGCACCGGTCCAGCACCCACTCGAACACATCGCGTACCGCCCAGCCATCGAACACCGGGCACCGCCCGTCGGACTTCTCGTCTCGCAGCCGGATCATCGGGTCGAACACCGCCAGCGACAGCTCGCTGTCCCCGCCCTCCTCCGTCAGTGGCGGCGGCTCTATCACATAGCCCGACACGGTCGGCTCCACCAACACCTGCTCATGGGACATCTCCCATCCGAGCTTGACGTTCACCCGGCGGTGCTCGTCGATCTGGGTGTAGTCGCCGAGTTGGTTGTCGAGATCGATCTCGCACACCGCCGTCCGCAGACCGTCCGGGTGATCGCTCTCGACCCTCTGCACGTCCGTGCCTATCTCCGTTGA
>JAYEKC010000538.1:0-1760 GCA_034716715.1 Gemmatimonadota bacterium
GTGGACCTTGCGGCGATGCGCGACGCCATCAGCGCGCTCGGCGGCGACCCGACGAAGATCAATCCGCTGCAGCCCGTGGACCTCGTCATCGACCACTCCGTGCAGGTGGACGAGTACGGCGTCGAGGCGGCGCTCCTCATCAACACGCAGCGCGAGTACGAGCGCAACCTCGAGCGGTACCAGTTCCTGCGCTGGGGCCAGGACGCGTTCCGGAACTTCCGCGTCGTGCCGCCGGGCACGGGCATCTGCCACCAGGTGAACCTCGAGTACCTGGGCCAGGTCGCGTTCGTCGCGGACGAGGGAACGCAGAAGGTCGTGTACTGCGACTCGCTCGTCGGCACCGACTCGCACACCACCATGATCAACGGGCTCGGCGTGCTCGGGTGGGGCGTGGGCGGCATCGAGGCCGAGGCGGCGATGCTCGGCCAGCCGGTCTCGATGCTGATTCCCGAGGTGATCGGGTTCAAGCTCACCGGCCGGCTGCCGGCCGGCGCCACCGCGACCGACCTCGTACTCACCTGCACCGAGATGCTGCGCAAGAAGAAGGTCGTGGGCAAGTTCGTCGAGTACTACGGCGCCGGCCTCTCGTCGCTCGCCCTCGCCGACCGCGCCACCATCGCCAACATGTCGCCGGAATACGGCGCCACGATGGGCTTCTTCCCCGTGGACGCGGAGACCCTCAAGTACCTCCGCCTCTCCGGGCGGAGCGAGCACCACGTCAAGCTCGTCGAGGCGTACTGCCGGGCGCAGGGCCTCTTCCGTGACGACCAGACGGCCGACCCGGTGTACACCGACACGCTCTCGCTCGACCTGTCGACGGTGGTGCCGAGCCTCGCGGGCCCCAAGCGCCCGCAGGACCGCATCCCGCTCACCGGGATGAAGGCCAACTACGAGCAGGCCTTCCGCGAGGAGCGCGACCGCCTGGCCGCGGCCGCGGCGAAGAAGGCCGGCGCCGCGGCGGCCGCCGTGGGCACCACCACGAATCCCGGCTCGGCCGCGGCGACGATGGTCGCCGAGGGCGCGCCCGCCGCGCACGAGCCCAACCACGTCGAGTGCAACCACCGCGGCGAGACGTTCCAGCTCCGCGACGGCGCGGTGGTCATCGCGGCCATCACGAGCTGCACCAACACCAGCAACCCCAGCGTGATGCTCGCCGCCGGACTCCTCGCGCAGAAGGCCGTCGCCCGGGGCCTCAAGCCGAAACCGTGGGTCAAGACCTCGCTCGCCCCGGGCTCGAAGGTCGTCCGCGAGTACTTCGCGAAGGCCGGCGTGCAGCCGGCGCTCGACGCCCTCGGCTTCCAGATCGTCGGCTACGGCTGCACGACGTGCATCGGCAACTCGGGCCCGCTGCCCGAGCCGGTCGCGAAGGCCATCGACGACGGGAAGCTGACGGTCGCCGCGGTGCTCTCGGGCAACCGCAACTTCGAGGGGCGCGTGAACCCGCAGACGCGCTTCAACTACCTCGCCTCGCCGCCACTGGTCGTGGCGTACGCACTCGCGGGCCGCGTGGACATCGACCTGGACAAGGAGCCCCTCGGGACCGGCAAGGACGGCCCCGTCTTCCTCCGCGACATCTGGCCCACGCCGAAGGAGGTCGAGGACGTGGTGCTCGCCAGCGTGAAGCGCGAACAGTTCCAGAAGGAGTACGCCGACGTCTTCGGTGGCGACGACCAGTGGAAGGCCATTCGCGTGCCGACGAGCGACCAGTACACGTGGGATGCAAAGAGCACGTACGTGAAGCACCCGCCGTACTTCGAGGG
>JAYEKC010000539.1:0-1750 GCA_034716715.1 Gemmatimonadota bacterium
GGGATCTTCTACCGGGGCACTGAGGAGTATCCTCGCGTGTACTGGAGCGCGCCGGAGTACCAGCTGCTCGACGACGACCGGGCGCCCGACGGCAAGAACCCCCTGACCCGTGCGGCGACGGACTATGCACTGTACGCCCGGACCGCGGGGGCGCCCCGACCGGTGGGTGAGTGGAACGAGACGCGCATCGTGGTGCGCGGTCCGCACGTGGAACACTGGCTCAACGGCGTGAAGGTGGTCGAGTACGAGCTGTGGAGCGACGACTGGAAGGCCAAGGTGGCCGCGAGCAAGTTCAAGGAGTGGCCCAACTACGGCCTGGCGACGCGGGGCCACATCGCCTTGCAGGGTGACCACGCCGGCGCGATGGCGTTCCGGAACATCCGCATCCGGGAGTGGCGGTGAGCGGGCCGGCCGGCGGAAGCGCGGGCGGCCCGGGGGGCGGCCCGGGGGGCGGCCCGGGGGGCGGACCGGGGGGCGGACCGGGGGGCGGACCGGGGGGCGGCGTGAAGCTCCGCCTCTCGGTGATGATGTTCCTCCAGTACTTCATCTGGGGGTCGTGGTTCGTGACGATGGGCACGTACCTCGGCCAGACGCGGCACTTCGCCGACACGCAGGTGGGCGACGCGTACGGCGCCACGGCCATCGCGGCCATCGTGTCGCCCTTCTTCATGGGCATCGTGGCCGACCGGTTCTTCGCGAGTGAGAAGCTGCTGGGCATCCTGCACCTCGCGGGCGGCGTGCTGATGTGGTTCGTGTCGCAGCAGACCGAGTGGGGCGCGTTCTACCCGCTGCTCATCGCGTACGCGCTCTGCTACATGCCCACGCTGTCGCTCACGAACTCGATCTCGTTCCACCAGGTGAAGGACGCCGCGCGTGACTTTCCGCTGATCCGGGTGCTCGGCACCATCGGGTGGATCGTCGCGGGAACGGTAGTGGGCAAGTGGCTCAAGGCCGACGCCCTCGCGCTGCCGATGCAGCTCGCCGCCGGGGCGTCGATCGTGATGGGGTTGTTCTCGTTTGCGCTGCCCCACACGCCGCCGCGAGCCGCGGGCGCGCCGTTCAGCATCCGTGACGCCCTGGGGCTGGACGCGCTGCGGCTCCTCAAGGCGCCGGACTTCCTGATCTTCACGCTCGGCTCGTTCCTGCTCTGCATTCCGCTGCAGTTCTACTACGCGTTCGCGAACCCGTACCTCAACGAGATCAAGGCGCCCGACCCGGCGTTCATCCAGACGTTCGGGCAGTGGTCTGAGATCGGGTTCATGCTGCTGCTTCCGTTCGCCCTGCGGAAGTTCGGCATCAAGTGGATCATGCTCGGCGGCATGCTCGCGTGGTCGCTGCGGTACTTCGCATTCCAGCACGGCGTGCAGCCGGGCGGGATGCCCTTCGTGTACCTCGGCATCCTGCTCCACGGCATGTGCTACGACTTCTTCTTCGTCGCGGGCCAGATCTACACCGACGAGCGGGCCGGGCCGAAGATCCGCGCCGCCGCGCAGGGGTTCATCAACCTGGTGACCAACGGCGTGGGGTACTTTGTGGGCGCGTCGGTGTCCGGCGCGGTGGTGCAGCGCTTTGCCGAAACGGGGGCCGGCGGCGCGGTGACGCACGAGTGGTACCACATCTGGCAGGTGCCGGCGTACGGTGCGCTGGCGGTGTTCCTGCTCTTCCTGGCCCTGTTCCGGCCGCGAACGGTGCCGGTGGCCGCGGCGTAACAGGGGAAGGCGTACTGCGCCCCGCCCTCTCGTCCTTCGGC
>JAYEKC010000540.1:0-8937 GCA_034716715.1 Gemmatimonadota bacterium
TTCCTCGCCGACGCGTCGATCACGGGCGGCGCCGCGACGACCACCGACGTGACCGTCGCGGGCGACTACGCCATCGAGACCGGGACGTTCGAGTGGACGCTCACGCCGAAGAAGGGCGGCAAGGCGATGACCGACAAGGGCAAGTACCTCACCACGTGGCACAAGCAGGCCGACGGGTCCTGGAAGATCACGCGCGACATTAACAACTCGGACCTCCCCGCGGCGCCGCCCGGCAAGTAGCGGCATCGCGCTCAGGGTAGCGCAAGCGTCTCGGCGCTATCGCAGGGGAGCATCAGACAAGAACCGCCGGATGACTCAAGCCGGTGCTCACGCGCTTGAGTCACCCGTTGTTCTTGTTTGATGTGAACAACAAGAGCCGAGACCGCCGTCGCCCACGTGGGCCGCGAACCCAACCGCAGCCAAGCACCTTGGCTAACCGCGCTACGCCGCTGCCGCCGGAACCGGGCCGGCCGGAATCAGCCGCTTCTCCACGAGATCCACCCGCAGGTTCATGCCCTCGAGCCCGTGCGCGCCGAGCAGAGTCTGGTCCCCTGGCTCCGCGAAGATGAGAACCGTGGGGCTCGCCTCACCGGCGGCGTGCACGAACCCGTACCCCGCGCTCCGCTCGATGATGCGCCCGTCCGCCGTGATGAAGCGCGTCACCTTCACTCGCGCGATCCCCAGGTCGTCCAGCAACGCCGACGGGATCCACGAGTACTCCGCGCCGGTGTCCACCATCACGCTCGCGATGGAGCCAAGCCGCGTAGGCGGGAAGTCGCGCGAGATCGCGATCGCCGCGCGGAAGATTCCCATGTCTGCCATCGTATCACCCCGATCAAGTCCGGCCATCACCATACTATCGCTCGGGGTGCCGAAATCGCTGCATGAGCGGTGTATTGTGCGTCGCCCGCCAGGCAGCCGCTCGCGCGCGTTTCTCGCGAGTCAGCGATTGCCTGCCAGGCGCGCGCGAAGCTCGGCCGCCCAGTTGTGCAGCACCACAATCTCCTCGCTCTCGCCCACGGGTCGGAGGAGCAGCACCCTGCCGTCGCGCGTGATGTCGTACCCCGCGTGCCCCGCGCAGCACTGGATCTGCCCCTTGAGCAGCGGCGCGCGCGCGGTCACCGCAAAGCTCGCCCCCGGCACCACGCTGGCGGCCACCAGCTGGTCTCCGGCCACATAGTATAGTTGGCGTCCATCGGGCGACCACACCGGCCATGCGCCACCGCCGATCGAGATCCTGGTGCGCGGGCCCGGCCCCGGAAACGGGTGCACGTACACCTCGGCTGCGCCGGATTCCGTCGATTGATACGCGACCCAGCGGCCGTCGGGTGATACCCGCGCCGCCATCTCCGAGAAGCGGGAGTCCGCCACGGAGCGCGTCGTGGTGTCGCCACGCACGGCGCGATACCAGACGTCCGCGTTGGCGGCGCCGCCGGTGCGATAGACGATCCACTGGCCATCGGGCGAGAACGTGCCCTCCGCGATGCCCCTGCCGTTTACGGTCACCAGCGGCTCGCGCTTGCCGGTGCCGTCCCACGGCTGCCACCACAGCCCGCCGTCGCTCACGAAGAGCACGCGCTTGCCATCGGGCGCCCACTCGGGGCGTGAGTTGCCGGGCCCCTCGGTCGTGACCCTGGTCATGAGCCCTGACGCGACGTCGAGCACCCAGATGTCCGTCCGGTCCCCGGTGTGTTGCGCGAACGCGATGCGCTTGCCGTCGGGCGAGAAGCGCGGGTACCCGAACAGCCCCGCGGATGCGCCGGCAACAGGTACCGCGCGGCCGCCCCTCTCGGCCAGCGCCAGCTCGGCACGGTTCGATCCGCTGAGGTACGCGAGCGACCCGTTCGCGGAGAGCGATGCCTTGAGCATTCCGAAATAGTCGTCCGTCAACACGCCGGCGAGCAGCACCACCGGCGTCCCGGTGATGCGCTGCCGCTTCGCGTCGAACGGCACCGCGAACACGCCGTCGCCTCGGCCATAGATGAGCTGGCCGTCGATTACGCCGAGCGGGGTGGAACCGTCGACGAGAATGGTGTGCTGTCCCGAGGCGAGGTCCACCACGCCGACGCCCTGCCGGGTTCCGTACAGCGCCTGTCGGCCGCCGGGCAGCACGATCGGCGCAAATCCCGTGACGGAATCCGGCAAGCCGATGAAACGCGGCGCCCCGCCGCCGGCCGGGATTTCCGCCAGCCTCGAGTTGATGGACACGACGATGCCCGACGGTCCCCAACTGCCGCCGATGAATGCCTCGGGCGTGCTGTCGCGGGCCAGGATGTCGGTGAGCGGAGTGGAGCTCTCGCCGTCGAGTGCGGCGCGCCTGAGCTGGCCGCCGGCGAAGAAGGCAATCGACCTGCCGTCGGCGGAGAAGAACGGCCGCCGCGCGCCGACAGTGCCCGCGATTGCGTGGCTGGTGCCTTCGCTCAGCCTGCGTACGAACACGCGCGCAACGTTCGCGCTGTCGAGCGTCGAGTAGATGACGCTCATGCCGTCGGGCGAGATGGCCAGGGTGCGGTAGGCGGTGCCGCCGAGCGGCTGAGCCGGGGCCACCGAAATCCCGACGCGGATCAGTTGGGCCGGTTCTGCCCGCCGCCCGGCGGCCCAGCCCCAGACGGCGGCAACCGCGGCGACGGCGAACGCCGCCGCCCACACTGGCGACGACAGCGCGCGTCGAAGGAAGGACCGCTGCGGCGCCGCGGCTGGCGCGGCTGGCGCCGCTCCAGCGGCCTCGTCGGCCGGCGCGCGATCGCCACTGGGCTCGACGAACCCGTGCCCCCGCAGCGCCTCGGCGAATTCCTGGGCCGTGGCCCAGCGGTCGGCGGGAAGCTTCTCGAGGGCCTTGTCGAGGGCGGCCGCCACGTGCGGCGGCACCGTGCTCCGCGTGGCGCGCACCGGCCGCGGCCGCTCCGTCATCAACTGCGCCATGATCGCGTGCGCCGTGCTGCCCACGTGCGGGGGGTCGCCGGTGAGCATCTCGTAGAGCACCGCGGCGAGCGAGTAGATGTCGGTGCGGCCGTCGATCACGCGGTCGCCGGTGGCCTGCTCGGGGCTCATGTACTGCGGCGTGCCGAGGGAGAGGCCGGTCTGCGTGATGCGGTTGCCGCCCGCCTTCGAGACCGCGAGCGCGATGCCGAAGTCCGCGACCAGCGGCTGGCCCTCGTGCAGCAGGATGTTCTCGGGCTTAAGGTCGCGATGGATCACGCCGTGGCGGTGCGCGTAATCGAGCGCGCTGGCAATGGCCATGGCGATGCGGACGGCCTCTTCTATGGGTAGCTGCCGCTCCCGGTCGAGCCGCGCGCGGAGGGATTCGCCCTCCACGTACGGCATGACGTAGAACAGCAGTCCTTCGGCCTCACCGGAATCGAAAAGGGGAAGGAGGTGCGGGTGCTGGAGGTTGGCGGTGACCTTGATCTCGCTCAGGAACCGCTCGCCGCCGAGCACGGCGCCGAGCTCGGGGTTCAGGACCTTGAGGGCGACGTTGCGCTCGTGGCGGACGTCGCGGGCGAGGTACACCGTGGCCATGCCGCCGGCGCCGATCTCGCGTTCGATCGTGTAGCGGCCGGAGAGGGCGGAGTTCAGCTGGGCGAGTGCGTCCACGCGGGCCACTCAGCTCGGGATGGCAGGCGGCCTAACATAGGCGCGCCGGGGCCGGATTGCCAGAAAGCCCGCCGGTCGCCGGTGTCGAACGGGCGCGCTCCCTCGACTGCGCCGACCCCACCTGCCGTGGTTCGCCATGTCAGGCGCCGGGGTAGCGGGAGCACGATCGATCGTATTATCGTTGTACGATCATCGGGAGGTGCTCCATGTCGGTCGTCACGGTCTCGCCCAAGTTCCAGGTCGTCATTCCGCGGGCCATCCGCGAGGCGCTTGGCCTGGAACCAGGCCAGAAGGTGCAGGCCTTCGAGTACGAAGGGCGGATCGAATTCGTGCCGCTCCGCCCCGCCAAGGCGCTGCGCGGATTCGTGAAAGGGCTCGACACGACGGTCACGCGTGAGCGGGACCGCAAGTGAACGTCGTCGATTCGTCCGCGTGGCTGGAGTACTTCGCCGACGGCCCGGCAGCCGGCTTCTTCGCGCCCGCGATCGAGGACACGCGACGCCTGGTGGTGCCCACGATGAGCCTTTACGAGGTCTTCAGGCGCGTCCTGCAGCAGCGGGGAGAAGGAGCGGCCTTCTCCGCGGTGGCCGTCATGCAGCAGGGGGAGGTGGTGGCGCTCTCCTCGCCGCTCGCGTTGTCGGTCGCGGCCACGAGCGTCGCGCACAAGTTGCCGATGGCCGACAGCATCATGTACGCGACGGCGCGGGCCTTCGGCGCGACGCTCTGGACCCAGGACGCCAACTTTGAACACCTGCCCCACGTCCGGTTCCGGCCGGCCTCGAGGCGATAGCCGAGCCCTGCCGCCCGGGCGTCGTCACCCACACGTCCGCTAGAACGCCCAGCTCAGCCTGCTCAGTGCCAGCCGGCGGATGTACGGCGTGCCCGCGAAGGTCGGCGCCTTGGTGTCGAGCAGGTTCGTCACCGTCAGGCCCCACGTGAGCCGCGGCGCCTCCCAATGGTACGACACGCCGGCGTCGAGCAACGTCTGGGCCGGGACGGGGTTCAGCGGCTTGAACGCCGGGTTGTACAGGTTGGGATTGAGCGAGTTGTAGTAGCCCGAGTTCACGGGGAACGCGTCCGAGTACCGCACCGTGCCTTCCATGCCCCATCCGGGCAGCTCGCCGCGCCACCGCCCGCGCACCGACACCCGGTGCTTCGGCGAGTTCGACATCAGCTGCCCGCCGCCGCCGGCCGTCACGTCGAACACCACCTTGTCCTGGATGGAATACGTGGCGCTGAGCAGCAGGTCGGCGTTCGCCTGGTAGTCCACCGCCAGGTCGGCGCCCGTCACCTTCACCTCGCCCGGGCTGTTCTGGTACGTCACCAAAATCGAGCCGTCGTCGAGCGGACTGGTGAACGCGAGGGTGCCCTGCGGCAGCGCGGCCATGAGCGGCACCAGCGCCGCCGCCGAGGCCTGCGCCGTGGCCTGGGCCTGCGCCTGCGACATCCCGCCGGCCATCAGTCCCTGCGTGATCTTCGCCACGAGGTACGCGCCGAGCGACGTGGGCTCGTACAGCACCAGCGGGTGCGCGAGCCCCAGCGTCTGCCCCACGTCGCCGCGAATCTGGTGCCACAGGTCGAGCGACACGCGGAGCCGCGAGCCGACGATGCCCTTGTAGCCGAGTTCCCACGTGTTGTTGAACGACGCGGTGAGCGGCGCGATGTCGCGCACGGCCGACGCCTGCACCGGCGCCGTGGTCATCAGCGTGGTCCCCACTTCGGACGGCGTGGGCCGCAGCGACGAGAGGATGGGCTTGAGCTGCGCGAGCAGCCCGCCCAGCGCGGCCTTGTCGGACGCGCTCAGCGTGGGCAGCGCGTTGACGATGGCCGGCAGCGCCGCCACGAAGCCCGGGAACGCGTTGGCCGCCGACGACGCCACCGGCGCCGCGCCGACCCACGGCGAATGCATGCACAGCCCGAGGTTCACGCCCGCGTCGCACGACCGGTTGAACTGCAGCCCCACCTTGGACGGATTGCCGATGGCCCGCAGCGCGAAGCCGGGGGCGTACTGCGGGTTCGACACCTGGTCGAGGAAGTACGCGAACCCGGCCGGCGAGTTGAACGCCCGGCCGAACGTGAAGCGGAAGCTGTTCACGTCGTCGGGCTTGTACACGAGGGCGAGCCGCGGCGAGAACTGGGTGCCGTCGAGCCGGTTCGACTGGTCCACACGCCCCGCGGCCACGAAGTCGACGTGCATCGGCAGGTGGAACGTGCCGTGCAGGTACGCCCCGCTCTCGGTGATGTCGGTGTTGCCCAGCAGGCTCGTGGTCTCGTAGCGCCCGTACACCGTGCCGTTCGATTTCGGGTGCGTGGCGATGTAGTCGGCGCCGGTGATGAAGTTCGCGCCCCACAGGTCGAAGCCCTGCTGCGCCTGCGCCACCACCACCGACGACTGGTCCACGATCGGGATGCCGGTGGTGAGGTAATAGCTGCCCGACAGGTCGTTGGCGCCCTCGCTCCCCGAGTTGCTGCCGTTGTAGAACACCTGGGCGTTAAACTGCTTGTACTTCACGCGGTCCTGGAGCGAGGTATACGTCCAGTTGCGGCCCTGCGTGGGGCCGAACACGGCGGTGAGTTCCTGCGAATTCAGGATGTGGGTGTGGCCGGCCGTGAACATGTTCTCGAACCCGGTCGCCTCGTTGCGATAGTCGAGCCGCCCCTCGGCGTTCCAGCGCCGCGCCAGCGTGCCGCGGTGCAGCGGCAGCCCGGCGCGCCCGGCCGGCGCCGTGGCGGGGTACGTCGCCGGCAGGTTCGGGTCGCGGTCGGGCCACTCGTTGGCCGTGAAGTACTCGCTCGAGAGCTTGGCGCCCCAGCGCCCGCCGCCGAACACCGTGGCCGTGCGGCCGGCAATCCGCATCAGGTTGCGCTCGCCGCCGTCAACCGTGAGCGACGTGCCCTGCGACGTGAACGGCGACTTGCTGATGATGTGCAGCACGCCGTTGGCCGCGTTGGGCCCGTACAGCGCGGCCGCCGGGCCGTTGAGCACCTCGATGCGCTCGATGTCCTCGGTCGTGCCGGTGTTGAGGAACGGCAGGTTGCCCCGGAGGGACGGCAGCGCGTTGAACCGATAGTCCTGGAGGCTGAGCATCGACGTGGAGAACGCGTAGTTGAACCCGCGCGAGACGGTGTTCGACTGCGCGATGCCGCCGTTCACCACCGAGATGCCGGGCAGCGTCTTGAGGTAGTCGGTGATGATGGGCACCGGGCGGTTGCCCAGGTCGGTGGACGGCACGACCGAGATGGACGCCGGCACGTCGAGCGACCGCGTGGCGCTGGCGCCGCGCGACGCCGTGGTCACGCTGGGGTCGAGCTGGATCATCAACTCGACGAGGGTCAGGTCGGCCGTGACCGATGCGCCCGCGGCCACCGTGACCACATGCCGCGCCGGCGTGTACCCCGGCGAGGTGGCGATCACCACATACGACCCGGCGGCCACCCCGCCCAGCCGGTACGAGCCATCGGCCGCCGTCGTGGTGGTGGCCACACGATTCGGCCCCGACGTGAGATGGACCGTGATGCCGGCCATCGGGCCGGCGGATGACGACACCGTTCCCGCAATCGCGCCGCCCTGGGCCAGCGCCGGCACGGCCACGGCGCAAAAGGCAAGCGCAAACACCGACGTCGCGAGCGTCCGGCGGGCTCTGGCGAGCATCTCAACCCCGTTTGTGGATGGGTACAACATTATGGTTGCGCCGTAACCCCGAATGGAGCCACTGCGCCCTGCGCCTGAGACGATGGGATGGAAACGACGTAACGGCAATACGTAACCGGCCGGCCCCGCCGGAGCCATGGACAGGCCCGCCCCGGGCTCACACGCCGGGGCGCCGGGCTATTTTCTCCCCCGTCCATGCCCCCCCTCCGAATTGCCATCATTGGTGGCGGCTGCTCCGGCCTCACCGCGGCCTGGGAGCTCACCCGCCCCGAGCACCAGGGCCGGTATGCCGTCACCGTCTACCAGATGGGGTGGCGGCTGGGGGGCAAGGGGGCCTCGGGCCGCGGCCCGGCCGACCGCATCGAGGAGCACGGCCTGCATCTATGGATGGGCTTCTACGAGAACGCCTTCCGGCTGATGCGTGAGTGCTACGCCGAGCTGCCCCCCCGGCGCGGCCGCAAGTTCAAGGACTGGGCCGACGCCTTCGCGCCCACCCGTCACATCGGGGTGGCCGACGAAACGGCGGACGGGTGGGAGTTCTGGGTGGCCCACTTCCCCGGCGAATCCGGCCTTCCCGGCGACCCCATTCCGCCCGGCGCGGGGCCGTACTCCGTGGCCAGCTACCTCCGCCAGGCGATCATCCTCCTCCGCGAACTCCTCCGATCGGCAGGCGAGAACGGAGCCGCGGCCGCCGCGGCGGGCGCGGCGGGTGCGGCGGGCGCAGGAGGCGCGGTGGGCGCGGCGGGCGCGCTGCCGTCGCCCGAAACGCTCGTTCGCTTCGCCGAGCTCGCGGCCGTGGGCGCGCTCTACGAGGCCACCGACTTCGCGGCGCAAGCCGTGGAAACCTGGACCCCCGAGCTCTTTCGCGACCGGGTGCAGACGCTGCCGCTGCGCGCCATTGACGCCGTAGCCGAAGCCGCGCGGCGCCGGCTCGACGAGATCACGGCGCGCGACGCCCCGCTCCGCCGCACGTGGCAGGTGATCGACCTCATCCTTGCCATCCTCCGCGGCTCCACGGCGCACGGCCTCGCGCTCGACCCGCGCGGCTTCGACGCCATCAACGACTACGACTGGCGCGAGTGGCTCCGGATGCACGGCGCGAGCGAGGCCTCGCTCGACTCCGGCTTCATGCGTGGCATCTACGACCTCGTGTTCGCCTACGAGGAGGGCGACGTGGCGCGGCCGCGGCTCGCCGCCGGCGTGGCCCTGCGCGGCGCCATGCGGATGTTCTTCAGCTACCGCGGCTCGCTCTTCTGGCGGATGAACGCCGGGATGGGCGACGTGGTGTTCGCCCCGCTCTACGAGGCGCTGCGGGCGCGCGGCGTGCGGTTCGAATTCTTCCACCGGCTCCGCAACGTGGGCCTCGGCCCGGAGCGGAAGCAGGGGGCAAAGGGGAAGCGCGGAGCGAAGGCCGCGAGCGGCGCGGCCGGAGGTGCGGCCGGCGACGCGCCGTGGGTGCGCGCGCTCACCTTCGACGTGCAGGCCCGTGCGAAGGACCCTGCCGGCTACGACCCGCTGGTGGACGTTCGCGGCGTGCCGTCGTGGCCGGCCGAACCGGTATGGAGCCGGCTGGCCGGCGGCGCGGCCCTGCGCAAGAAGAAGCCCGCGTTCGAGTGGCCGTGGGACCGCACGCGCGTGACCACCCGCACGCTCCGCGCCCAGGACGATTTCGACTTCGTGGTGCTGGCCGT
>JAYEKC010000541.1:0-1746 GCA_034716715.1 Gemmatimonadota bacterium
AGAACAACGACACCGTGGTGGGATGCCCCTGGTAGCGCACGACCGCCATCTGCGTGACCCAGTAGGCGTTGAGCGGTAGCAGCAGGCACGCGATGACCACCGCGCGAACGGTCAGCGACCGCGCGGGCTCGACGTCGGACCGTTGACGCTGCGAGAGCTCGGCCTGCACGCTGGCGCTCCGTGACTGCGACGTGGCGCAGAGGCATGGCGGTCCGGCGGCTGAAGTTCGAGCCGTCGCGCCGGGAGACCTCCGCCGCGGGTGCAGGAGCCGGGGGGCCGGCAGGCGAACAGGCGTGTGTGCGTGAGCGCATCCGGTGACGCATCAGGCGTGAGAGGAGACGATCGTGACCATGCTGGCGGTTGTGATGATGGGGTGTGCGGTGACGGCGGCACCGACGATCGAGATTGAGCGTGCCGAGGTGAGTGTGCCCGCGCCCCATTCCGTGCGCGTGGTCGTGGGCGCCGTGGGTGAGGGGGTCGCGGTGGGCAGCTACGGTCTGCGCACGCTGTCGCCGGAGGACGCGGCGCCGCCCGGCTTCAGGGAGCGTGGCGACCACGCATTCTTCGCCTTCGCGGGTGAGGACGACGATCTCTGGCACCTGCTGGTGGACAACCGGCGGGGGGATGACGATCGGGCGGAGGGGACGGTGGCCTTCGACCTCAAGGTGGAGCGCTGGCCCGACGGGGCATACAAGTTCCTGCTGTTCGCCTGCAATCGACCCGCGCCGGGCGACTACGTGCATGACGATGAGGTGCTGGGCATCGAGGTGCGCGACGGGGAAGCGGTGGACGACGGCACGTTCTTTGCGGGCGAGTTGACGGTGCGGATCGAGGAGTTTGAGGTGGCGCCGGAGCGGATCGCGGCCGGTGAGCCGGTGACGATCGCCGCGCGTGCGATCACGGAAAACGCGGGCGCAATCCTGTGGCAGTTCACCGTGCCCTACACGGTGGAGCAGGGCGATGTGCCGCCCGGACTGCGGTACGATCCCGAGGAGAACAAGGCGTACCTCAGTGGGGAGGCGTACTTCGCCGACAACGAGCCGCCCGACGAGGACGCGGAGGCCGGCGCGGCGCGTATCACGGTGCCCACCGACGGCTGGGAGGCGGGCGTGTACAACTTCACGCTGGTCGCGGCCGCCGAGGTCGCGCCCGGGACGGTCAACGCGTGGCGCGACCTGGCCATTACGGTCCGCCCGGAGCATCCGCGCTTCGAGGTGACCGCCGAGCACGAGCAACAGCTGCGCCCGGGCACGCACTTCGGCACCATGTGCCGGCTCGACGACGGCTCCGTGATCGCGCACGGCTTGATCACGCGCGACGGCGGGCGAAGCTGGGAGCGGCTGGAGGGCGGGTCGATCCCGATGGGCACACAGCTTCGCGACGGCACCATCATCGGGCTGGGGACGCGCACGCAACCGATCGAGGGCAGGGCGGGGTGGTACTCGACGACTCTCGCGCGCTCCACCGACCGTTGTCAGACCGTGGAGCGCACGACCTGCGAGCTGCACGTGCCGCGCGCAACCGCCGGCGTCGGCCACGCGCCGGCGGCCGGGCCGCTCCTGTGGCGATCGATCGTGGAGATGCCCGACGGCACGCTGCTGGTGGCGGCGTACGGGTGGTTCGAGGGCGACGACTCGCCGGTGCCCGGCCAGCCGGGCTCGTGTTACTACCGCACCTTCGTGCTGCGCTCCGAGGACCGCGGGGAGAACTGGGAGTACCTCGCGACCGTTGCGTACGCCCCGGCCA
>JAYEKC010000542.1:0-1744 GCA_034716715.1 Gemmatimonadota bacterium
AGTTCCTCACGGGCAGCACGTGGGATCCCAACGTCGACGAGTTCGGCGCGCTGCCGTTCATGGCCGGCACGGCCGTCACGTCGGCCCTCGCCATCCTGTTCTCGGTGCCCGTGGGCGTCGGTGCCGCGATCTTCCTGTCCGAGCTTGCGCCGCGCCGCCTGTCCGACGCGCTCACGTTCTGCATCGAGCTCCTGGCCGCCGTCCCGAGCGTGATCTACGGCCTGCTCGGCGTGTTCGTGCTGGTGCCGCTGATGAAGTCAGCCGTGGCACCCGCCCTCAAGGCGACGCTGGGCTGGACGCCGTTCTTCACCGGGCCGTTCTACGGCGTGAGCGTGCTCACGGCGGCCGTCGTCCTGGCGATCATGATCCTGCCGTTCATCGTATCCGTGTCGCGGCAGGTGCTGCTGGCCGTGCCGGCCGAGCAGCGGGAGGCCTCGCTCGCGGTGGGCGCCACGCGGTGGGAGACCACGTGGCACGTCGTCGTGCCGTTCGCGCGGCGCGGGATCTACGGGTCCGTGTTCCTCGCGCTCGCCCGCGCGCTCGGCGAGACGATGGCCGTCACGATGGTCATCGGCAACGCGCCGCAGATCAAGGCATCGCTGTTCGCACCCGGCTATTCCATCGCGGCGGTGATCGCGAACGAGTTCACGGAGGCCACGGGCGATCTGTACCTCCAGTCGCTGATCGCGCTGGGCCTTGTGCTGTTCGCGCTGACCATCGTGATCAACGGCGCCGCCCGGCTGCTCGTGGCCAGCACGACGCGGCGCGCGGAGGCAGTGGGATGAGCCCCGCCGCCCGCCTCCGCTGGCGCCGCGGCGTGAACGCCGTGATGCTCACGGCCACCGGCGTCTGCGCGGCGTCCATCGCCGCCGTCCTGCTGTTCATCCTCGGCTACCTGCTGTGGAACGGGGCGAGCAGCCTCAACCTCGCGTTCTTCACGGAGCTGCCCAAGCCCGTGGGCGAGGCTGGCGGCGGGATGGCCAACGCGATCGTCGGCAGCGCCAAGATCTTGGCGATCGCCGTCGTGCTGGGCGTTCCGCTCGGGTTCCTCGGCGGCGTGTACCTGGCTGAGTACGCGGGCAGCGCCGCCGCGTTCGTGGTGCGGTACGTGACCGACCTGCTCAACGGCGTGCCGTCCATCGTCATCGGCATCTTCGCGTACTCGCTCATCGTGCTGCGGACCAAGCAGTTCTCCGCATTCGCCGGCGGCGTGGCGCTCGGCATCATGATGATCCCCATCGCGGTGCGCAGCACGGAGGAATTCCTGCGCGCGGTGCCGCGCGGCCTGCGCGAGGGCGCGCTGGCCCTCGGGGCGCCGAAGTGGAAGGCGCTCCTCACCGTGGTGATCCCGGCGGCGCGCGACGGCATCATCACCGGCATCATGCTCAACCTCGCCCGCGTGGCCGGGGAAACGGCGCCGTTGCTCTTCACGGCGTTCAGCAACCGGTTCTGGAGCGACGGCATCAACCAGCCCACGGCGAGCCTGCCGGTGATGGTGTACACTTACGCCATCTCGCCGTACGAGGACTGGCACCGGCAGGCGTGGGCAGCCGGCTTCGTCCTCCTTATGCTGGTACTCGTGATGAACGTGACCGCCAGGTTCGTGTTGTCGCGCGGTTCGCTGCGGCGGGCGCGATGACCGCGACCGCGCCGGAACCCGCCCGGCAGACCCCGCTCGGCGCCGGTACGGGAGCGCCCGCCGCGCGCGCCGCCGCTCCCGGGCAGGCGCCGGGCGTCGCGGCCG
>JAYEKC010000543.1:0-8898 GCA_034716715.1 Gemmatimonadota bacterium
CCGTTAGCGCGCCCATGCCCATGGCGCGGCGGCGCGCCGCCTAGAGCCAGCTCCGGCCGTCCGACGGCACGGCCGCGCCAAGGGTGGCCGCGGCGGTGGCGAACACGTCCACCGTGCGCTGCGGCGCGCGCGCCGGGGGCCGGTTGGTGAGCAGCGGCACGAGCATGTGCTCGCGGTGGAGCGCACCGTGCGACGACACGTGCGGGATGGGCTCCCAGCGGGCGCGCAGGTCCCAGTCGCGGGCGGCGCTGACGATGACGTCGCCGGCGCGCGCGCTCGCGGCGAGCGACGCGACCTGCACGAGGGCGTCGGGATAGTCACTCGCAAGCGTAGCGGCGTGGGCGTCGTCGGCGTCGAGGCCATGCACGGGACCGAGGCCGAGCGGATCGCCGGAGGCTGGCTCGTACGCATAGCGGCCGTCGTCGCAGGTGACGAACGCCGAGCCCCGATCCCGGGCGCGCACCTCGGTGCGCGCCGGGTCGTGCGGGAGGATGACGAGGTCGGTGGCGGGCCGCTCGAGCAGCCGGTCGGGCAGCCAGTTCCAGTCGCGCTGCAGGGCCGGCCACCACGGGCGGTCGCGGCGGGCGAGGTCGAGGTACACGTGGGCCATCGCGTTGCCGCTCACCATCACGGCGGCGCGGTGGCCGGGGCCCACGGTCCACGGATGCGCGCGCACGCGCACGCCCCACGACGCGACGAGCCCGGCGAGGTCCTCGTGCAGCCGCACCGGCGAATGGCCGTGGTCGCTCACGACCCAGAGGTGCGTGTCGTCCCAGCGGCCGTCGCGCTCGGCATCGTCGCGAATGCGCGCGGCCGTTTCGTCCACGATCCGCATCGCGTCGCGCACCACGGGGGCGTCGTGCCCCTCGGCGTGGGACGTCTTGTCGATGCCCGTGAGGGCGCAGAACGTGAACGCCGGCCGCTCGGCGGCGACGCGTTGCGCGATGCGCGCGGCCACCCGGCGGTCGATGGTGAGCCAACCTTCGACGTGACCACTGAAGTGCGTCACCGCCGCCCGGGCGACGAACATCGCGCCGCGGGCGACCTTCTCGCGGCGCGCGAGGCCGCGCTCGATCACGCTCAGCGCGCCGAGCCGTGTTGGCGCAAGCTCGAAGAGCGTGGGCGATGCCGGGTCGGCGTCGCGGGAGGCGGCGGCCATGTCGAATCCCACGTAGCTGCGCGACCACGCGGGCCAGCGGGTGGCGCGCCGCGCGCGATCATACCACCGGATGCCCGGGAGGCCGGCGGGCCCAGGAAAGCGGCCCAAGAGGAACGGCGCGTACGCGGGGCCCGTGACCGACGGGAACACCGACGTGATGGCATGGCGGCCGCCTTCGGCACGCAGGCGGGCGAGGGCCGGGAGTTCGCCGCGGTCCATCGCGGCGGCGAGGGTATCGGGCCGCGCGCCGTCGGCGACGAGGATGACGACGTGGGCCGGGCGCGCGCGGTCGCGGGGTGGCACGCGTCAAGGTAAACTCCGAGGATGCCAAGACGCACATCATCGCGACGCGAGAAGGCCGGCGGCGCGGCAGCGAAGCAGAACGCGAACGGCGTCGGGGCGGCCGCCGCGGCCAACGGCGTGGTCCAGGTGGACGACGCGATCCGGCCGGCCATCGGTCCGGCGCTCACCGAGGACGCGAAGCTGCTGCAGGGCATCCTGCGGGGCGACGAGTTCACCCGCAGCGACACATGGCGCGTGCTGCGCATCATGGGCGAGTTCATCGAAGGGTTCGACAAGCTGGCGACGCTCGAGAAGGCCGTGACGGTGTTCGGTTCCGCGCGCACGCTCCCCGACGACCCGCAGTACGCCGCGGCCGTGGAAGTGGGCCGGCGGCTCGCGAAGCGCGGCTTCGCGGTGATCACCGGCGCGGGGCCGGGGATCATGGAGGCGGCGAACAAGGGCGCGAAGCTTGGCGGCGGCCGGTCGGTGGGCTGCAACATCGAGCTGCCGTTCGAGCAGGGCACGAATCCCTACGTGGACACCGTCGTGCAGTTCCGGTACTTCTTCGTCCGGAAGACGATGTTCATCAAGTACAGTGCGGCGTTCATCATCTTCCCCGGCGGCTTCGGCACGCTCGACGAGCTGTTCGAGGCGGTGACGCTGATCCAGACCGGGAAGATCTCACAGTTCCCGGTGATCCTGTTCGGGCGGCACTACTGGGCGGGGATGTTCCGCTGGCTGCAGTCGCGCGTGGTGGGGGAGGGAAAGATCTCTCCGGGCGACGTGGAGCTGATGACGCTCACGGACGATCCCGACGAGGCGGTGGAGGCGGTGGCGGCGGCGTACGCGGCGCAGGTGGCGGCGGAGCAGAAGTAGGGAACCGCCCGCGATGCCGCGGCGAGCCGGCGGGGAAAACCCCGCCGGAGCTCGCCAGGCCGTTCAGGCGAAGCGCCGCCGCGTGCGCTCGCGCGCCTTCTCGGCCTCGACCTCGCGATTCCTTGGCGGAGCCTGCGTGTGGAGCGAGTCCACGAGCCGCCGCGCGATTGCCGTGACGTCGTCAACGGCCTGGTTGAACACGGCCTCGTTCGCGCGCGACGGCTCGGTGGTACCACTCAGCTTGCGCACGAACTGCAGTGCGGATGCGCGGACCTCGTCGTCCGTCGCGGGCGGTTCGAAGTTGGCGAGCGTCCTGATGTTCCGGCACATGGCATCCTCCGCGTCGCACGGAAAGGTGCCGGATCCGTGCGGCGTCGGCCACCGCCCGCAAGGGACTACCGTTGGCCGGGCCGGCGGGATGACCGGACGACCAGGAGGCAACGCCGGATTTGCCGAACCGCTGCGGAGCGGGGTCGCCTGCGGCCTTGCGTATATTCGGGCGTGCCGTTCACTGACGAATCCCGATGACCGACAAGCATTCCCCCTCCGGCCGCGACCGCGGCGGATTCAAGGCCTCGCGCCACGGCGCCGGCAAGCGATCGAGCGCCGCCGGCCCCAAGGCCGCGCAGAAGAAGGCCGCCGAGCAGCGCGAGGCCGCCGGCGCACAGCACGTCGCCGCCGAAGCAAGCCGGTTCCTGCGCGGCGCGCGCATCGCCCCGCGCCGCATCGACGGCACCGAGACTGTCGAGCAGCTCATCGACGGCACGTTCCAGGCGTACAACTCGGGCCGGCTGCGCGAGGCGGCGCAGCTCTTCTCCGGGAAAATGCTGGAGAAAGACGTGACCGTGGGGCTGACGCTCACGGGCGCGCTCACGCCGGCGGGACTCGGCATGAGCTGCCTCATCCCCCTGATCGAAGCGGGGTTCGTGGACTGGATCATCTCGACGGGCGCGAACCTCTACCACGACACGCACTTCGGGCTCGGCCTCGCGATGCATCGCGGCAACCCCACCGAGAGCGACGTGGTGCTGCGCGAGGAAGGCGTCGTGCGCATCTACGACATCTTCTTCGACTACGACGTCCTGCTCTCCACGGACGCGTTCTTCCGGCAGGTGATCCGCGGCAAGGAGTTCCAGCGCACGATGTCGAGTGCGGAGTTCCACTGGCTGTGCGGCAAGTACGTGGCCGAACGCGGCCGCGTGCTCGGGCTCACGGACAAGTCGCTGCTGGCGACGGCGTACCGCTGCGGCGTGCCGATCTACACCTCGTCGCCGGGCGACTCGAGCATCGGGATGAACGTCGCCGCGCTCGCGCTCGAGGGCGGCAAGTGCATCATCGATCCCAACCAGGACGTGAACGAGACGGCGTCCATCGTGCTCGGGGCAAAACGCCCCGTCAGGCGCGGCGGCGGGAAGGGGAAGGGCGGCCGGAGCGCGATCATGATCATGGGCGGGGGCAGCCCGAAGAACTTCGCGCTCCAGACCGAGCCGCAGATCCAGGAAGTGCTCGGCATCGACGAAAAGGGGCACGACTACTTCCTGCAGGTGACCGACGCGCGCCCCGACACGGGCGGCCTCTCCGGCGCGACGCCGGCGGAGGCGGTGAGCTGGGGGAAGATCGACCCCGACCGGCTGCCGGACGCGGTGGTGTGCTACCTCGACTCGACGATCGCGCTGCCGCTGCTCACGAGTTACGCACTGGCGAAGCGGAAGCCGCGCGCGCTCAAGCGCCTGTACGACCAGCGGCCGGCGCTGATGAAGAACCTCACCGAGGAGTTCCGCAAGGCGACCGGCTAGCGCGCCGCTACTGGCGCGTGAGCGTCACCGTCGTCGACCCGACCTCGCCTCCGCGCCCGGTGCCTGAATACGTGAATGTCAGGGTGCCGGTGATGGAGGTGAGGCCGCCGTTCGCCGTGCCGTTGAACGCCGCGGTTTCCGTCACCGCCGTGTTGCCGTACACGGCATACGCGACGGACGCGCTCACCTGCGGGAGGTTCGACGCAAAGGCCGTCGTCCCACCGTGCGTGTCGTCGCCGGGGATGCAGTTCGACGTGCCGCCGGGTCCGGTTGCCGTTGCCGTGACCGGCGTCGAAATGCGGCGACCGATCAGCTGGATCGTCGCGGCGCCGCCCGGGCTGGTGGAGGAGTAGCTGAGGGTGAGCGTCGCGGCGCCCCACGTGATGTCGAAGTAGCAGGTGGCACCACTCAAGGAGCTCGTCCCATAGACCCGGTACCTGGGCACGTTGATCGTGCCCACGAAGGTCGCGCTGGTGCTCGCGACGGTCACCGGCAGCGTCGCCGTCCGGTCGCTGAGCCCGGTCGCCCGCGCGCGAATCGTCACGTTCGTGGCGCCCGAGGCCGGCGCGCCGCTCGACGCGGTCAGCACGAGGTTGGCCGAGCTGCTGCCGGCGCCGATGGTCGTCCCCGCCGTCGTCACGCCCGTGGGCAGTCCTTCCGCGGTGATCGTGACGGCGTCGGCGAATCCACCGGTCCGGGTCACCGTCACCGCCACGGTGCCGGCGCCGCCGGGAGTGAGGGACAGCGATGCCGGCGACAGGGCGATCGTGAACCCCGGCGACGCGACCGTCACCGTGACCGACGCGCTCTTGCCGGCGATGGTGGCCGTGATGGTGGCGGTGCCGGCGGCCACGCCCGTTACCAGCCCGGCCGACGAGACGGTCGCCACGCTCGCTGTCCCCGACGTCCAGGTCGTCGCCAGGCCGCTCACGGCCGCGCCCTGCGCGTCCGTTGCGACGGCCGTCAGTTGCACGGCGCCGCCAACCGCCACGGACGGAGCAGCCGGCGTGATGGTGACGGAGGCAACGCCGCCCTTCACCGTCACGAGCGCCTGGCCGACCTTCCCATTGAGCGTCGCGTTCACGTACGTGCTGCCCTCGCCCGTACCCGTGAACCGACCCGAGGCCGTGATCGTGCCTTTCGATCCGTCGCTCACCGACCACGTGACGGCCACGGCCGCATTGATCACCGAGCCGTCCGACCGCAGCGTGGCCGCGGTGAAGTCGAGCGAGTTGCCTACGGTGACCGACGGGCTGGCCGGCGACACGCCAATGCCCGACACCTGATCGGCAGGGGCGGTCGGGGCATCGCCGCCTCCACCACCACCGCCGCAGCCCGCGACGAGGGCAGCGAGGACGAACGTGAGCGACTGGCGGTGCGCGCGGGCGTTGAATCGCATGGGGGGCGGGGAAGGATGTGCCGCCCATTGTATTCCCCGGTGCGTTTCCCGCCGTTATCGGACCGTTATCGCCCCAACGCGACCGGCCGCCCCCGCGGTTGGGCAGTGGCCTGCAATGCCGGCCGCGCGCATCTTGGTGCGATGCCAAACCCCCTCCGTCCTGCGCCTCGGTCCGCCGCGCAGCGTCTTGTCGTGATCGCGACCCTCACGATCGTGGTCGGCTGCGCCTCGGGCCGCGCCGACCTGCACAGCCTCGTCGGCCGCGCGCCGGTCACGCGCCCCATCGCCAGCACCGGGGGACACGTGCCCGCGCCGGACGTCGTGGCGCGCGACCGCGACGAGCTCCTCGAGGTGCTCGACTCCATCCACTCCCACTACTCCGCGCAGGAGTCGCGGACCACCCGGGTGGCGCGCTGGCTCCTCGTCACCGAGATCGTCGACCTGGCCATCGGCGCCACCAGCCCGGCCCTCACCCGCGATCCGGGCAGCCGGCTGGCGATCTCGGAAGTGGCGAGCGGCATCGGCCTCGTCCTCGCCGGCCTCAACGCGAAGCTGAACCTGAACGCCAAGGCGGACCGGCTCCGCGGGTGCACCGCGACGCTCTACCACGGTGCGTCGGACATCCGCATCCGGTACAGCGATGCGACCATCCCGCAGACCGATTCCGCCTGGGCGCGCTACGTCACGTTCAAGGACTCGCTCGACTTCGCGATCCGGGCAAGCTGCGACTGAGTTCGTCAGGGCAGCTGTCGCAGGCCGCCCATCTCGTTTCCGCAGGTGTTGGTCTTCGTGATCTTGAGCGGCGTGCCCTCGCCGATGCCCATCGTCACCGTGCCGTCCGGGGCCTTCTCCTCCATGTAGCCGCCCCATCCGCCGGTGATCTCGTACGTCGGCATCTTGTCGCAGCGGAACGGCCATTCGTAGCCCGCGTACTGGTTCTTCAGCTGGCCGACGCCATTGGCCCGCATGGCGTTGCCGATGGCCCCGGCGCCGAACGTCGCGAGACTCTTGGCGCCCGCCTTGGCCGCCGCAATGGCGACCATCTTGCCCGTGACCGCCGCCTTGGTCGCGGCCGCGGCGCCCGTCCCGGCGGCCGCGACGCCGACGCCGAGCTTGGTGAGTGTTCCCGCGCTCGCGGCGGCGATGAAGATGCCCCCCACCACCGCGGCGACCGGCGCGATGCAATCGGTATCCTTGCGCGACTCCTTGCCGTCGGGCTGGATGTGGGCCTCGATCGTGAACCAGACGGCGCCCGTGCGGCGGATGAAATGCTCGCCCGGCTTCACGGTGCCGTAGTACAGGCAGCCCACCTGTGACAGCGCGATCGAGACCGGCCAGTTCGTCTTGTTCTCGATGTCGAACCCGGGGCTCTTCTGCCCCCGCGACGTTTCCGCGGCGTATTCCTGCCTGGAGAACACGCGGTAGCCCTCGGCCCACGGCATGATCATGAACTGGTTGTACGACGTTCCACTCGACGTGTACGACGTGATCTTCGTCTTGGTGTCACCCTTAGTGAATCCCGCGTCGATTCGCCTGATGAGGCACGCGCCACGGCGCGCGCTCGGCACGCCGGCCGAAATGACCGTCTCGGCGCTGTCGCCGTTGACGGCCTTCATGTACATGGCCGGGATGTGCGCGATGTTGTCGCCACGGCACGAGATGTACTCGATGTGCACGGTCGCGTCGTTGACGGTGTGGTTCTCGACCCGCGCGCTCGGGTAGCCTTGCGCACCGGCAAGGGACGGGACGGCGACCAGCAGACCGGCGGCAATCTGTCGCGCCTTCTTGGGAGTCATCGGGAGGATGCTCGGGGTGTGGGGTCAGGGAATGTACCACTCCACCGGTTACTCGGGAGGTCAGCCGGGCGGACGGCCGTGGGTCTGCCGCACGCTCGCCACGAAGTTCGCCCGCGAGAAATCGCCGCCCGTGGTGAGCGCGTACCACGACTCGCCGCCAAAGACTTCCTTCACGATCGCGCGGTCGCTCCAGCCGCGGTCGATCAGCGCGTCGATCCGCCCGCACGTCTCCTCGATCCAGTTCGCCTTGGCCTCGAGGGCGCGGACGCCATCCGGCAGCAGGCCGCGGTGGGCGTCGAACACGCGCCTCGGCTTCAACGCGACCGCCTTCCGTACACTCGCGACCTGCTGACGCACGTCCTCCCGGTGCGCGGGGTGCGCCACGCGCACCTTCACGCTCAGGAAGAGGTCCGCGGCGAACAACGTCTCCCGCTCCGCGTCCCACACCACGTGGTGGTCGGGCGAGTGGCCCGGCGTGAACACCATCTCGAGGCCCGCGGGCTCGAAGGAGCGGAACGCCGACTTCAGCAACGGCATGCCGCCCCACGTCCAGCGGCGCGCCAGGCTGCGCATGCGCGGGGCCCGGAGGAGGGCCTCGGTCTCGCGGGCCATCAGCATCGGCACGCCGGCGCGCGCGAGCCGCTCGGCGTTGCCACCGTGGTCGTCGTGGGCGTGCGTGACAATCACGCCGGCGGGATGGTTGGCGCCGATCCACGCCATCAGCTCGGGGCCGGCGTCGTCGAACGCCGCGTCGATCATCACGCCCCGCACGACGTAGGTGCTCACCTGGTAGCCCGCGGAGCGGCTCCGCCACGTGGAGAACGTGAGTCGCTGGACGTCGTCGTGGACTTCGATCGCAAGCACAGTCGAAACCTAAGGATGCTGCCGGGCCCGGGCGGCGGGCCGGGCGGCGGCCCCGAGCGCGCCCCCCACTTCGCTCGGGCGTGGCCGGACGCGCGGCGTGGGAAGATATTGCGAAAGGTGCGCTGACCCGATGCTCGGACCCTGGAGCCTCACGTCGGAGTGGCACGTCATCGCGCAGGCGCTGGCGGTGGTGCTGGCCGCCCTCGCCACCGGCCACGCCCTGCTGTACAAGCGCGAATCGCGCTCGGTCGTTGCCTGGCTCGGCTTCATCTGGCTCGCCCCGGTGGTGGGCCCCGCGCTGTACTTCGTGCTCGGGGTGAACCGCATCAAGCGCCGCGCCGCCCTGCTGCGCGGCGGCATGGAGCGCTACCGGTCGGAGTCGGGCACGTACGCCTGCCCGCCCGAACTCCTCGCGCAGCAGCTCCCGGCCGACGCCGACCACCTGATGCCGCTGGCGACGGCCACGGCGCACGTGTCGGCGCGGCCGCTGGCGCCGGGCAACCGGATCGAGACCCTAGTCAACGGCGACGCCGCCTACCCGGCGATGCTGGACGCCATCAACGCCGCCCAACGCAGCGTGACGCTGGCCACCTACATCTTCGATCGCGACTCCGTGGGGCTGGAGTTCGCCGACGCCCTCGGCGCCGCGGTGCGCCGGGGGGTCGAGGTCCGGGTGCTGATCGACGCGACGGGTTCGAGATACTCGTTCCCGTCCATCCTCACCGC
>JAYEKC010000544.1:0-1226 GCA_034716715.1 Gemmatimonadota bacterium
AACGCCGCGGGCGAAATTGTCTGGTCGGCGTCCGACCGGGCGCGTGCCGGATCCGGATGCACCTCGACGATGAGGCCGTCGGCGCCGGCCGCCACGGCCGCGAAGGCCAGCGGCGCCACCAGCGACGCCCGGCCGCCCGCGTGGCTCGGGTCCACGATGACGGGCAGGTGCGTTTCGGCCTTGAGCACCGGCACGGCCGCCACGTCGAGGGTGTTGCGCGTGGCCGTTTCGAAGGTCCGGATGCCGCGCTCGCAGAGCACCACCTGGTCGTTGCCGCGCGCGAGGATGTATTCGGCGGCCAGCAGGAGCTCCTCGATGGTCGCCGAGAGGCCGCGCTTGAGCAGCACAGGGCGCCGCACGTCGCCCACGGCCGAGAGGAGCGCGAAGTTCTGCATGTTGCGCGCGCCCACCTGCAGCATGTCGGCGTGCTCGGCGACGAGCTCGACCTGTCGCGTGTCCATTACTTCCGTCACCACCGGCAGGCCGGTCTCCGCGCGCACGCGGGCGAGCAGCACCAGGGCCTCCTCCCCGAGGCCGCGGAAGGCGTAGGGCGACGTGCGCGGCTTGAAGGCGCCGCCCCGCAGGAGCCGCGCGCCGGCCGCCCGCACCGCCCGTGCCGTTTCGGACAGCATGTCGGCCCCCTCGACGGAACACGGCCCGGCCACCACGGCCAGCGCCTCGCCGCCGAAGGCGGCGCCGGGTGCGTCGCCAACACTGACGACGGTCGGGTCGGCACGGAACTCGCGCGACACCTGCCGGTAGGGCTTGAGCACGGGGATGACGCTCTCGACTCCCGGCAGGGAGGCAAGGCCCGCCTCGGCCAACCGGCGTTCGTCCCCGATGCAGCCGATGATCGTGCGCTGCGTGCCGCGGGAGAGGTGGGTGCGGAGGCCGGTGCGTTCAACGGCCTCGCGGATGCCGTCGATCTGGGCGTCGGTGACGCGGGGTGTGGTGATGATGATCATGGGAGTAGACAGTAGACAGTAGACAGTAGACAGACGAAAGAACGGCCCGTGGATCGCTCCACGGGCCGTGTGGTGAATCGCCGGTCGGAGTGGCGCCTACCGCGCGCGCAGCGCCTCCGCCGTGCGGCCCGTGGAGCGGCCGGCGGCGTAGTAGTAATAGACGGCGGTGCGGGTGGCAGGCATCGGTCGGTGAGTTTCGCGCCGGGGGCGGGGGCGGGCGAGCCCCCGCCCCCCGCCGCCCGGCAGATACGCGGCGGCCCC
>JAYEKC010000544.1:1236-8883 GCA_034716715.1 Gemmatimonadota bacterium
CCCCCACACGCCCCCCCCCCCGGCGCCTCGACTATTCCTCGTCGTCCACCGCTGACATGTCCACCGGCGGCGGCGCTTCGTCTTCCGTGTGGATCTTGGACGGCTCGGCCGGGCGCTCCTGCCCTTCCGGGATGTCCACGACGCCGAGCACGATGCGGCGGTGAATCGGGTCCACCTCCAGCACGCGCACGTTCATCGCCATCTGCTCCCACGCCACGTCGGCCGGGCTGTCCACGTTCTTGCCCGACACGCTGAGGTGTGAAAGCGGGACGAAGCCCTCGATGTCGTTGCCGATGTCCACCACGACGCCCTTGTCCATCAGGCGCGCGACCTTGCCCGGCAGCTCCGTGCCCACCGGGTAGTTCTCGCCGATCTTGAGCCACGGATCGTCCTCGGCCTGCTTGAGGCCGAGCGAGATGCGCTTGTTGTCGGCATCGATGTTGAGGATGATGACGTTGACGTCGTCGCCCTTCTTGACGACCTCCGACGGGTGCTGGACGCGCTTGGTCCAGCTCATGTCGGAGATGTGGATCAGGCCGTCGATGCCCGGCTCGATCTCGACGAACGCGCCGAACGACGTGAGGTTGCGGACCTTGCCCGTGAGGCGCGTGCCGACGGGGTACTTCTGCGGCAGCATCATCCACGGGTCGGCCTCGGTCTGCTTCATGCCGAGCGAGATCTTTTCCTCGGTCGGGTCCACCTTCAGGACGACGGCCTCGATCGTCTCGCCGATGGACACGAGCTTCGACGGATGGCGGACGTTGCGCGTCCAGCTCATCTCGCTGATGTGCACGAGGCCCTCGATGCCGGGCTCGAGCTCGATGAACGCGCCGTAGTTCGTGATGGACACGACCTTGCCGGACACGCGCGTGCCGACCGGGTACTTGGCGGCGACGTCCTTCCACGGGTAGCTCTGGAGCTGCTTGAGGCCGAGCGAGATGCGCTCGCGCTCCCAGTCGATGTCGAGGACCTTCACCTCGAGTTCCATCCCGATCTGCACCATCTCGGTGGGGTGCTGGATGCGGCCCCACGACATGTCGGTGATGTGGAGCAGGCCGTCGACGCCGCCGAGGTCGATGAAGGCGCCAAAGTCCGTGATGTTCTTGACCACGCCCTTCCGCACCTGGTCCTTCTGGAGCTCCTTCATGAGCTTCTCGCGCTTGCCGGCGCGCTCGGTCTCCAGGATCACGCGGCGCGACACCACGATGTTGCGACGGCGCTTGTTGAGCTTGATGATCTTGAACTCGTACTTCTGGCCGAGCAGGTCGTCGATGTTCGGGACGCGGCGGAGCGCGATCTGCGAGCCCGGGAGGAACGCGTCGACGCCCATGAGGTCCACGACGACGCCGCCCTTGATCTTCTTGACGAGGACGCCCTCGACCGGCTGGTCCGACTCGTACGCGATGCGGATCTTCTCCCACACGCGCATGAAGTCGGCCTTCTTCTTGGAGAGGACGACCGAACCCTCGGCGTCCTCGAGGTGCTCGAGCAGGACCTCGACCTCGTCGCCCGGCTTGAGGTCGGGCATGTCCTTGAACTCCTCCATCGGGATGGAGCCTTCGGACTTGAAGCCGATGTCGAGCACGACGAGGTTGTCGCGCATCTCCAGCACCTTCGCCTTGACGATCTCTCCTTCCTCGATCGCGGCGAGCGTGCCGTTGTACATCTCCATCATCTGCTCATAGTCGGCGGACGAGTACTCGTCCTCCTCGTAGAGCTCGGGGCGGCGGTTGGCGAGGGGGCGGAGCTGCGCCTTCTGGAGGTCGCGCTTCTCGCGGGCGGTCAGGGTGGACACGCCGGCCCCGGCGGTGGGTACTTCAGTGCTCACGGTCGGTGGTCCGCGAAGGGTGCGGCTCGTCGCGGGCGAGGCTTGGGAAGTTGTTGTGCCCGGCCATTTTGCCGGAGCCTTGAATCATACACGCCAGCACCCCGTGGTTCAAGCAGCCCTGACGGACGCGACCGAGCCGTAAATTCCCCGCGAACTCACGGGGGACGCACCCATGACCGACACGCAGCGGGATCCCCGGAGCGCGCGCGAACGGCTCCGCGTGGTGATCTTCGACCACGACACGCCCCTCGGACGGGCGTTCGACGTCGGCCTCATCTGGCTGATCGTGGCCAGCGTCCTGGTGGTCCTGCTCGAAAGCGTGGCCGACTACCGGCTGGCCTACGGGGCGTGGTTCCGTGCCGCGGAGTGGGCGTTCACCATCGCCTTCACGGTCGAGTACGGCCTCCGGCTCTGGAGCGCCACGAGCGCCCGGGCGTACGCCGGCAGCTTCTTCGGCATCGTGGACCTGGTCGCGATCCTGCCCACCTACCTCAGCCTGTTCCTCCCCGGCGGGCAGGCCCTGCTCGCCGTCCGCGCCATCCGGCTCCTGCGCGTATTCCGCGTGCTGAAGCTCGCCACGTACGTCTCCGAGGCCGCCCTGCTCATGCGCGCCCTGCGCGCGAGCCGGCAGAAGATCACCGTCTTCCTCGTCGGGGTGGTGACGCTCGTGATCACCGTCGGCGCGCTGATGTACCTGGTGGAAGGCGCCGAACACGGGTTCACGAGCATCCCGCGCAGCATCTACTGGGCGATCGTCACGCTCACGACCGTGGGCTACGGCGACGTCGCGCCGCAGACCACGCTGGGCCAGATGCTCGCCTCGCTCGTGATGATCCTGGGCTACGGCATCATCGCGGTGCCGACCGGCATCGTGACGGTCGAGATCAGCGCGGCGGCGCGGCAGGCGGCGGGCCGACGGTGCCCGACGTGCACGGTGGACGGCCACGCCGGCGACGCCCGCTTCTGCCGCGTCTGCGGCGCCGGCCTGGCATAGCGGCGCGGCGGGGCGGGGCGCCGGCCACAGGGTCCACGGGATGACGGCGCTGGCCATTGGCGGCATACATTGTCCGCAACGACAGCCCTGAGGCCGAGCATGCGAGTACCCACCTGGCGCGCCTGTGTCGCGACCGCCGCCGCCGCGATTGCCGCCACCATCGCCTTCGCCCCGTGCGCCGCGCCAGCCCAGAGCGCCAAGCGCCCGATGACCATCGACGACATCATGGCCATCAAGTCGGTGGGTGCGCCCGACATCTCGCCGGACGGGCACCAGGCGGTATTCACGATCGGGGGCTGGGAGCACCCGAACGCCCGCGGCGACACGGCCCGGGGTGACACGCACGAGCTGCGGTCCCACGTGTGGATCGTGGCGACCGACGGTTCGGCGAAGCCGCGGCAGCTCACGTTCGGCGAGCGCGGCGAGTCGGCGCCACAGTTCTCGCCCGACGGCGGCACCGTCGCCTTCCTGGCCGCGCGCGGCACGGCCGCCTCCGGCGCCGCCCCGCCCCGCCCACAGATCTGGCTGCTGCGCCTCTCCGGTGGCGAGGCCGAACAGCTGACCCGGGTCAAGTCCGGCGTGTCGGCCTACGCCTGGTCGCCGGACGGCCGGTCCATCGCCTTCACGAGCGCCGACTCGACCACGAAGGACGAGGACGCGAAGCGCGCCCGCCGCGACGACGCCGAGGAATACGAGGGCGACGTGCCGTACGCCCATCCCTGGATCGTGGACGTGGCAACCAAGGCGGCCCGTGAGGTCGCGCACTCGCCGGACTGGACGGTGAACGGCGCACCGGCGTGGTCGCCGGACGGGTCGCGGTTCACCATCCTGACGCGCCCCTCCACGCTGCAGCGCGACGAGCGGCGCGCCGCGTTCATCGTCGAGGCGGCCAGCGGCCGGCTTACGCCGATCGGCGGCGTCCCGCCGGTGCAGAACACGCCCCAGTGGTCGCCCGACGGCACGAGGCTCGCGTTCACGACACTGGTGCAGACCCATCCGCCGCACCCGGACGGCACCATGGAGCGCGAGCAGCGCACCACGCACCTCACCATCTACGACGTGGCGACCGGCGCCGCGACCGACCTCTACGACCCGAAGCAGTTCGACGAGGACGCGAATCAGGTCACGTGGCCGATCGCCGGGCAGATCTTCTTCACCGCGCAGGACCGGGCGTGGCAGAGCCTCTACACCGTGGTGGTGCCCGACGGCCGGCGGCCCGGACCGGGAGCCCGATACCACGCATCGAACTTCAAGGGCCAGCTCGTCGGCGCGGTCTCGTTCAGCAGGGACGGCATGCAGGTCGTGATGACGCTGCAATCCCCCCTGGCGCCGGGTGATCTCTATTTCATGCGCCTCGACGGCATGGGCGAGAAAACAAGACTCACCGACGCCAACCCGCAGCTCGCGGGCATCGCGCTCGGCGAGACCGAAGTGATCACGTGGAGGAGCACCGATGGACAGGAGGTCGAGGGCATCCTGCTGAAGCCGGTCGGCTACCAGCCGGGCCTGCGCGTGCCCCTGCTCGTCGAGCCGCACGGCGGCCCGACCGGCGCACACAACGCGGGCTTCAAGGCCAGCTGGGGTTCACCGGGGCAGTTCTGGGCAGGAAAGGGCTGGGCCACGCTGTACCCGAACCCGCGTGGCTCGACCGGTTACGGCGAGAAGTTCATGCGCGGCAACATCCTCGACTGGGGCGGCGGCGACTATCGCGACATCATGACCGGCGTGGACGCCGTCATCGCCCGCGGCGTCGCCGACTCCACCAGGCTCGCCGTGGCCGGCTGGAGTTACGGCGGGTACATGACGTCCTGGATCGTGTCGCAGACGACGCGGTTCAAGGCGGCGCGCATGGGCGCTGGCCTGACGGACCTGGTGAGCATGTACGGCACCACCGACATCCCCGGATACCTGGGCGGCTTCTTCGACGGGATGCCCGACAAGAAGAACATGGAACTCTGGCGCGCGCGGTCGGCGATGACCTACATCAACCAGGTGCGGACGCCGACGCTCATCATCCACGGCGGGCAGGACCAGCGGGTGCCGATCGGCCAGCCGATGGAGCTGTTCCGGGGAATGAAGGACCGTGGCGTGCCCGTCGAGCTGTGGTTTTATCCGCGGGAGGGCCACGGCTTCTCCGAGTACTACCACCAGGTCGACAAGATGCAGCGCGAGTACGACTGGATCTCGCGCTACACGATGGGAACCAAGGTGGTTCCCTAGCGACGTGACGGCAGCCGGTCGCGCGCGAGCGCCACAATGTGCGCGACCTGCTCGTCCGGGGTGAGGCGCGTGGTGTCGACCTCGACGGCCTCGGCGGCGGGCCGCGTCTGCCGGGAGTCGCGCGCGTCGCGCGCCTCGAGCTGCCCCGCCTCGGCGGCGAGTTCCTCGTCGGTGGGCACGCGGCCGAGCATCTCGACGCTGCGCCGCCGCGCCCGCTCCGTGGTGGAGGCAACGAGCCAGACCTTCAGCGCGGCGTCGGGGAACACGGCGGTGCCCATGTCGCGGCCGTCGACGACGATGGGTCCCATCGTCGCGCACTCCCGCATCCGCTCGTTCACCCACGCGCGCACGCCCGGCATCCGGGCCACGCGGCTCACCTGTGCCGTGACGGCCTCGCCGCGCAGTTCGGCTTCGGCCGGGGCCCCGGCAACGCGCACGTCGAACACACCGCCCGCGGGATGAACGGCGACGGCGCGGGCGGCCTCGAGCACGGACGCCTCGGTCCACGCGTCCGGAGCGCCACCCATTTGCAGGCGGGCGGCCGTGACGGCGCGGTACAGCGCGCCGGAGTCGGCATGGCGGAACCCCAGGGCCGCGGCGACGGCGCGCGCCGGGCTCGCCTTCCCCGACGCGGCGGGGCCGTCGATGGCGATCACGGGGTGGTGGTCAGCGGGCGGCATCGGCGAGGTCGGTCCAGAACGAAGGGTACGATACGGCCACGCATGCGGGGTCGTCGACCGTGATCGCGCCGCCGGACGCCGCGCCGAGGACGCCAAAGGCCATCGCGATGCGATGGTCGCCGTGCGTGACGACGCGGCCGGCGAGGGGCCGGTCGGAGCCGCGGACCACGAAGCCGTCCGGCAGCTCCTCGGCCTCCGCACCCACCGCGCGCAGGTTGGCGACGATGCGTGCGATGCGGTCACTCTCCTTGACGCGCAGCTCTCCCGCCCCGGTGACCCGCGTCTCGCCCTCCGCGCGCGCCGCGACGCAGGCCAGGAGGGGCAGCTCGTCGATGAGCGACGGCACCTCGCCGGGCTCGATGGTCGTGCCCCGGAGGATGCGCGGGGCGGCCACCAGCGTGGCGGTCGGCTCGCCGCCCGCATCCGTGAGGTCCTCGTAGCCGAGGCGCGCGCCCATCCGTTCCAGCACGCGGAACGCGCCCACGCGGCCGGGATTCACGCACACGGCCGGAAGCTCCACCTCCCCCGACGCGGCGAGCGCGGCGAGGCCCGCGAAGAACGCCGCCGACGACGGGTCGCCGGGCACGGCCGTGGTAGCGCCCACCATCGGCTGGCCGGGGAGGAGCGAAACGGACATCTCTTCGGTCCTGACGTCCACGCCGCGCGAGCGCATCATGCGCTCGGTGTGGTCGCGCGTGGCCGCCGGCTCGTGCACCTCCACCGGCACGCCGCCGCAATAGCCCGCGAGGAGGATGGCGCTCTTCACCTGGGCGCTGGCCGCCTCCGGGTACCATGTGACGCCCCGCAGCGCACCGCCGGACACGGCCATCGGAAGGCCTTCGCCGTTCTCGAACGCGAACGTCGCGCCCATCGCGGCGAGGGGCTTGGCCACGCGTCCCATCGGACGGCGGCTGAGGCTGGCATCGCCAACGACCCGCGAGCGGAACGGCTGCGCGGCAAGCACGCCGGCCATGAGGCGGGTCGTGGTTCCGCTGTTCCCGGCGTCGAGGTCGCCGGCGGGCGCACGGAGGCCCCGCGGCCCGACGCCCTCCACCGTTACGGCGGGCGTCGCGAGGTCCCCGACCGCGACGCCAAGCGAGCGCAGCACGGCGGCCGTGCTCTGCACGTCGGCCGATTGGAGAATGCCCGTGACGTCGGTCCGGCCTTCGGCAATGGCGCCGAGGATCAGGGCGCGGTGCGAAATGCTCTTGTCGCCGGGAACGGCGACGCGGCCACTGACCTTCATGTGTGGTGGCCTACCGGAGCCAGGCCTCGAGGGCCGTGGCAAGATCGGTGCGCTCGTCGCGGTACTTCACGATGACCGGCGTCTGCAGGGAAAGGCCCTGCGCGGCGCCCCATCCGTCCTTCACGGCACGGGCGCCCGGCACGACCACGGCCCCGGCCGGGATCTCGAGCGCGGCCTCGGCCGTGGCGCGATAGACGGTCTCGCGGACGAGGTCGAACACCGGCGTTCCGCGGGTGAGGACCACACCCGCGCCGAGGACGGCGCGCGCGCGCACCACCGTGCCTTCATAGACGCCGCAGTTCCCGCCCACCACGACGTCGTCCTCGATGACCACGGGACTGGCGTTCACGGGCTCCAGCACGCCGCCCACCTGCGCCGCGGCGCTGAGGTGCACGCGCGCGCCCACCTGCGCACACGAGCCCACGAGGGCGTGGGAGTCGATCATCGTGCCCTCGCCGATCCACGCGCCCACGTTCACGAACATCGGCGGCATGCAGACGACTCCGGGCGACACGAACGCGCCGCGGCGGATGGTGGACCCGCCGGGCACGATGCGCACGCCCGACTCGGGACCGAAGCGGCGCGGCGGCATCGTATGCTTGTCCACGAACGAGAACGCGCCCGAGTCGGCCGTGAGGTCAGCAACCTTGCCGAAGCGGAACGCGAGCAGGATGCCCTG
>JAYEKC010000545.1:0-1738 GCA_034716715.1 Gemmatimonadota bacterium
GGTTCGAAATCCGGTGCCGGTGCGCTCGGGGCGAGGGGTTGCTCAATGCCTTCTGGTTGCACCAGCATCACCCGACCAAGCAGGAGTATACGCCCGAGGGTAGGAGGCGGGAGGTCGGCGAGGGCGGCGATGCCGCGAAGCGCGCGGATCCGCTTGACCGTGTCGGCGAGGGCGTCGAACCCGGCACCCTGCTCCAGCCACCGGCGGAGCGCCCCGGCGATGTCGGCCGCCTCGGAGGCCAGCCATGACCCGCTGCCCACGGCAACCATCGGCGTGACGACGGAGCGCCGCTGGAACGCCGGGGCCAGCGCGTCGAGCTCGGCGGCGCGGGCGGCCACCCGCTCATCCTCCGCGGCGCCCCACGCGCGGGCGTTGCGGACGAGGATCTTCACGTCGTCGACGGCCGCCACGATGGCCGCGCGGAGCTGGGGCGTCCACTGGAGGCTGCCGTCGCGCAGGCCGCGGCCCAGGCGCTCGAGCCCCGTGGCGACGCGCGCGATGCCGTCGACGCGGGCCATCGTGGCGCTGCCGCGCAGCGCCCGCGCATTGCGGGTGAAGACATCGAGGTCGGGAACCTTGCCCGCGGCGCGCGCGAGTGCACCGTCGAGCTGCTCGGTGTACTCGCCGGCCTCGAGCGTGAAGAAGTCCAGGAGTCCGCTGCCCATGGTCGGGGGGAAGTTAGCGCACGCCCGGCGGCGTGGTCAGGTTGCGCCCCGCGTCCATGGCCGCGCGCATCGCGCGCACCGCGGCGGGCAGCCCCGCATAGATGGCGTTGCTGACGATGCTGTGGCCGATGTTGAGTTCCTCGATCTCGGCGATGGCCGCAACCGGGCCCACGTTGGTGGTGGTGAGGCCGTGCCCGGCGTGGACCGCGAGGCCGAGCGTGGCCGCCTGGCGCGCGGCGTCCTGGAGGGCCCGCAGCAGGCGGGCGTCGTCGGGCCGGCCGCAGTACTGGCCGGTGTGCAGTTCGATGGCGTCGGCGCCGAGCCAGTGCGACCGCTCCACCATGAGGGGGACGGGGTCGATGAACAGGCTCGTGCGGATGCCCGCCGCGCCGAGGCGCTTGATGGCGGCGCCCAGCCGGTCCGGCTCGCGGGTCACGTCGAGTCCGCCCTCGGTGGTAACCTCCTCGCGTTTTTCCGGCACGAGGGTCACCTGGTGGGGCCGAACGCGCTCGGCGATGGCGACCATCTCCGGGGTGCAGGCCATCTCGAGGTTGAACGGGGTCCGGCACCGGGCCTTGAGCCGGTCCACGTCGTGGTCCTGGATGTGGCGGCGGTCCTCGCGGAGGTGCGCGGTGATGCCGTCGGCGCCGGCCTGCTCGCACAGGAGCGCGGCCTCGACGGGGTCGGGCTCCACCGCGCGGCGCGCCTGCCGCACCGTGGCCACGTGGTCGACGTTGACGCAGAGGCGCAGATGCATCGCGGCCGGAATCTAGCACGGGCCGTGACGGACGGCGCGCGCAGTCGTCGGTACGCCGGGAGGCCTCTTTCATCCATGAAGCGACTCATCATCCTGCTCTGCGCGGCGGCGGCGTGCCGTTCCGCGCCTCCGGGCCTGCAGGTGGGCACGTCCGATCCCCGTGGCGCGGTGGAGCAGATGCTCGCGGCCGCCAAGGCGCAGGACCTGCAGGCGATCACCGCCGTCTGGGGTGACGAACGCGGGCTCCTGCGCGACCACACGCCCCGCGAGGAGGTCGAATCGCGGTCGTTCATCCTCGCGTGCCTGCTGCGGAGCG
>JAYEKC010000546.1:0-1736 GCA_034716715.1 Gemmatimonadota bacterium
GTCGGCGTTGGCCTTCTCCAGGCGGTCGCGCAGGGCCTCAAGGTCTTTCGACAGCTGTTGCGTGCGCTGCTCGAGCCGCTTCAGCTCGTCGGACGTCGCGTTGCGGCCGCTGTCGGCACGCGTGCGCTGCTGCTTCGACAGCTCGTTCGCCTCGTCCTTGAGGGTCTGCATGGCCCCCTCGAGGGCGGCACGCTTGAGGATCTCGGCGCTCTTCTCGAGCGCCTCGCGCATGCGCTTCTGCTGCTCGGCCAGCTGGGCGAGCGACTGGCGGGCCTGGTCGCCGGCGAGTTGCTGCGAGGAGTTGTCGAGCTTCTTGAGGGCCTCGAGCATCTCCGGCGTGAGGGCCTGGCGCATCAGGTCCTGCGCCTGCTGGAGCTGGCGCGCAAGCGACGTGTCGAGCGCGCCGGCCTCGCGCAAGCGCTTCTCGATGTCCTTGGCCGCCTGCGACATCTGCTGCACACGCTGGGCCATGTCCTTCTGTTGCTGGGCCAACGCCTGCGCCTGCTGCGCCTTCTCGAACTCCATGGGCTGCTGGCCCGCGGCCTGCGCGGCCTGCGCCGTGCGCTGGTTCGCCGCCTGCTCCGTCCGCTGCTGGAGCTCGGCCACCGCCTTCGACAGCGCCGCGACGCGCGCCGCGGCGGAATCGGCGGCCGCGCGCGCCGCCAGCCGCTGCTCCTCGGTGGCGGGCACCTTCAGCGTCACCTCGCGGCTCGCGCCCTGCATGCGCTTCGGCGATGCGTCGAACGCCACCACCTGCAGGCGCACCGCCTCCCCGGCGCCGAGCCGGAACCGCGACAGGTCGAGCGTGAACGACCCGGCCCAGTCGGCAAGGCCGGCGCCGCCCAGCGGCTGCACCGACGGCGCCTCCACCCGGCCCGTCGCGTCCACGCGCGAGAGCCGCAGCACCACGGACTCGAGCGCGTGATCGTCGCTCGCCAGCAGCTCCACGGCCACCTTGCCGTCGGGCTCCACCAGCGAGTCGGCCTGCGGCGCGAGGATCTCGGCCACGGGAGCCGAATCGGGAACCACCTCGATCGAGAGCGGCGGCGGCACGTCGGCGATCTGGGTGGTGAGCCCGCGCGCCGACCACTCCCAGCTGCCGCTCGCGGTGGGGAAAAACCGTCCGCTGAAGCGCCGACCGTCGGGCGCCAGCCGGAGCGAGTCGCGGCCGCGCGCGAGCGTCACGGCCGCGAGCGGCTCCGCGGCAAGACCCAGAATCTCGAGCGCGGTCCCGGCGGGCAGCCGGAGCATCGCGTCGGCCGGCACCGTTTCCGGCGCGCGCTTCAGGTACGCCGGGAACGTCATCTGCACCGACACGTCGCCGAGGAATGGCCGGTCCACCACCCGGATCACCGCGGTGTCGCTCGTGGCGCGGCCGTCGCTCGCCACCAGCGTCACGTCGGCGTCGAGGGGGCCGAGTTCCGTCGTGACCGTTCCCGAGGTCAGCGCGAGCGGCGTTTCGACCCACGCGTTCCCCGTGCTGCGGCGCCGGAGCGTGACCGCGCGGCGGCCCTCCGCGCGAATCGTGAGCGTGAACGTCGACCCGCGCAGCAGCCGCGTGGGCACGTCCACCATCTGGACCGGGGCCAGCAGGGCGCCGCGCCACGCGTCCACGGGATGCGCGAGCGCGCGCCATCCGTCGCCGGACCGGGCGGCGACCAGCGTCCCGATGAGCACCGCCGGCACGATCACCGCGACGCCCCGCACCGCGCCGCGCACGAGTGCGCGCTCGAGCG
>JAYEKC010000547.1:0-8854 GCA_034716715.1 Gemmatimonadota bacterium
GCGTGCGCGTCGGTGAACCGGTCGCCCGGGTTCTTCTCGAGGCACATCATCACGGCGCGCGCCAGGTCGGCGGGCACGTTGCCGCTGCGCCGGTCGATCGGCACCGGCGCCTCACTCAGGTGCTTCACGAGCAGCGCCGGCGTGTTGTTGGCGACGAACGGCAGGTCCCCGCACAGCATCTGGTAGGCGACCACGCCCAGCGAGTAGAGGTCGCTGCGCCCGTCCAGCGCCCGGTCGCCGGCGGACTGCTCGGGGCTCATGAACGCCGGGGTGCCGATGGCGATGCCCGTGGCCGTGAGCCGCGACTCTCCGCCCTCGGTCACGGCCCGCGCGATGCCGAAGTCGGTCACCATCGGCCGCCCGCTGTCGGAGTCGAGCAGGATGTTGTCGGGCTTGATGTCGCGGTGCACCACGCCACGGTCGTGCGCGTAGGCCAGGGCGTCCGCCACGTCGCGGACGATGCGCCGGACCTCGTCCGGGTGCAGCGCGCCGCGGTCGTGGATCCGCTTGGCGAGGTTGTCGCCGTCCACGTACGCCATCACGAAATACACCAGCCCCTGCCGTTCGTCCACGCTGTAGATCGGGACGATGCAGGGGTGCGAAAGCTGCGCGGCGGTCTCGGCTTCGCGAAGGAAGCGCGACCGGATCTCGCTCCGGAAGCTGAGCTCGGGCGGCAGCAGCTTCACGGCCACGCGGCGCTTGAGCCGCACGTCCCGGGCGAGGAACACGATGCCCATGCCGCCACGGCCGATTTCGCGCTCCAGCTCGTACGTGGGCGCCAGCACGCGCTCCACGTGCGAGCGCAGTTCCGCGTCGGACTGCGTGATCGGCGACTCGTCCACGTGTATGGATCCGGGGGTGGCAGTGGCAAGCATAGCACACAGAGTAGACAGAGGACAGTAGACAGTAGACAGTAGACAGAAGCTCACAGCTCAGAGCTCACGGCTCCCGGCTCTCAGCTTACTGTCTACCGTCTACTGTCTACTGTCTACTGTCTACTGTCTACTCGTCAGGTGCCCTACGTCAGACCGGCACGACAAAGTTGCAAACCCGGCCGAAGTGTCGTAACTCAGGCTGGAACGCGACTTGCATTCCATGTGCACCATCCCGGGGCCGTCGGGTAGCAGGAATTGGCCCCTCCACCGTGGCACACGCGGGAGATGCACGACTCGATGGGTACGCGACTGACACTTCCTGTCCTTCCCCTCAGGGGAACGGTCATGTTTCCGGGCCTGGCGGCGCCGATCGCCGCGGGCCGTCCGGGCACGCTGCGGGCGATCGAGGCCGCGCTCAAGGGCGACCGCGCCGTCTTTGCCGTGGCGCAGCGCGACAACGCCGAGGAGCCAGCGCCGGAGATCCTCTACTCGATGGGCGTCATCGCCCGGATCGGGCAGGTGAACCGCGGCCTGGGCGGCGTCCAGTTGCTGCTGCAGGGCGAGGAGCGCGCGACGGCCCTCCAGTTCACCGAGAACGACGGGTACCTCTCGGCCGTGGTCATGAAGGCCGACGACATGCTGCCCCTCGACGACAAGGATCCGGCCTTCGAGGCGCTGCACAAGGAGATCCGCGAGCGGGCCGCCGAACTCGGCGAGAAGCGGGGCCTGCCCGAGGAAGTGGTGCACCAGGTGCTCGACGCGGTCACGGAGCCCGGCAAGTTCGCCGACCTCGTCGCCGGCTACATCGAGCTCACCGTCCCCGAGAAGCAGGGCCTGCTCGAAACGCTGTCGGTGGAGGAACGCCTCCGCCGCGTCCTCGTGCACGTCCAGCGCAACATCTCGATGCTCGAGGCGCAGGAAGAGATCAAGTCGCAGGTGCAGGAGGAGCTCGGCGAGCGACAGCGCGAGATGTTCCTCCGCGAGCAGATGAAGGCCATCCAGAAGGAACTCGGCGACGACGACCAGGCCAAGGAGATCGAGGAGCTCCGCGAGAAGCTGAACAAGCTCGAGCTGCCCAAGGAGGCGCGGCAGGAGGTGGAGCGCGAGCTCGGACGCCTCGAGCGCTCCGGCCGCGAGTCCATGGAGGCGCAGGTCATCCGCACGTACCTCGAGTGGATCGCCGAGCTGCCGTGGAACACCCGGTCCGACGACCAGCTCGACCTGCCGCACGCCATCCGCGTGCTCGACGACGACCACTACGGGCTCAAGGACGTCAAGGACCGGATCCTCGAATTCCTGGCCGTGCGCCAGCTCCGGGCCCACCGGCTGTCGGAGGAGATCAAGACCACCGGCGAGTTCCCGGCCAGCAAGCTGCGCGACAAGAAGGAAGGCGGCGGCCCCGCCCACAAGAAGGGCGATTCCGAGGAGGCCGACCGCGCGATCCGCGACGAGAAGGAAGCCAAGGCCCGCGCCATGGCGAAGGGCCCGATCCTGCTCTTCGTCGGGCCGCCGGGCGTGGGCAAGACGTCCATCGCCAAGTCCATCGCGCGCTCGCTCGGGCGCGAGTACGTACGGGTGTCGCTCGGCGGCGCGCGCGACGAGGCCGACATCCGCGGCCACCGGCGCACGTACGTCGGGGCGATGCCCGGCCGCATCGTGCAGGGCATGAAGCAGGCCGGCACCAAGAACCCGGTGTTCCTGCTCGACGAGGTGGACAAGCTCGGCGTGTCGTTCCAGGGCGATCCCTCGAGCGCGCTGCTCGAGGTGCTCGACCCCGCCCAGAACGACACCTTCACCGACCATTACCTCGGCGTGCCGTTCGACCTGTCCGAGGTGCTCTTCATCGCGACGGCGAACTTCATCCAGAACATCCCCGGCCCGCTGCTCGACCGGATGGAAGTCGTCGAGTTCGCCGGCTACACCGAGCGCGAGAAGTCGGAGATCGCGAAGAAGTACCTCATCCCGCGCCAGCTGGAGGAGAACGGCCTCGCCGGCAAGAACGTCCAGTTCACCGACGACGCCATCGCCGCGCTGGTCTCCAAGTACACGCGCGAGAGCGGCGTGCGCCAGCTCGAGCGTGAGATCGGCGCCGTGGCGCGCAAGGTTGCGCGCCGCATCGCCGCGGGGGAGGAGAAGGTCATCATCGACGACGGCCTCATCTCCGCCGATGAGGTGCGCGAGCTGCTCGGGCGGCCCAAGGTGCGGCCGGAGAAGGCCAACGAGGCCAACGAGGTGGGCGTCGCCACCGGCATGTACTACACGCCGATGGGCGGCGACATCATGTTCGTCGAGGCGTCCACCCGGCCGCTCACGCAAGCCACGAGCGGCGAAAGCAGCCAGGCCGCGCCCGTCGCCCTGGTCCTCACCGGCCAACTCGGCGACGTGATGAAGGAATCGGCGCGGGCGGCGTTCACGTATGTTACGAAGAACGCCGAGAAGCTGGGCATCCCGAAGACGCGGCTCGGCCCGGTCGAGACGCACATCCACGTGCCCGCCGGCGCCATCCCGAAGGACGGCCCGTCGGCAGGCGTGGCCATTGCCACCGCCCTCGCCAGCGAACTCTCCGGGCGGCCCGTGCGCAAGGACATCGCCATGACCGGCGAAATCACGCTCCGCGGCCGCGTGCTCCCGATCGGCGGCGTGAAGGAGAAGGTCCTCGGCGCGCTCCGCGCCGGCGTCACCACGATCCTCATCCCGAAGGAGAACGAGGCCGACCTCGAAGACGTGCCCGACGAGGCCAAGGCCAAGCTGGCGTTCCACGCCGTGAACACGCTCGAAGACGTGCTCAAGCTCGCCCTCGTGGACGAGGCCACCGCGAAGAAGATGGCCGTGGTCTGAACGACGTAGACAGTAGACAGTAGACAGTAGACAGTACCGCTCTGCCTTCTGTCTACTGTCTACTGTCTACTGTTTACTGCCTACTCACTGGTGGCTTCCGCAGCGGGACCACCTTGCCGCGGGCGTCTACGGCTCCCTTCGGGCCGAATGCGCTGTCGCGCAGCGGCGGGCTGAGTGCGGGCGGCGGGGGCGGCGGATTCGTCACATCCGAAGCCGATGGGGCCCCTCGCGCCGGGGGTGTCGGGGAATCCGATCGCACCGGCGGCACCACAGGCGCGGCGGCGTTCCCGGAAGGGGTTGCCGCACCCGTCGGCGGCGCCGCTGTGGACTGCGGCGGTGGTGCCTTGCCGCCGCCACACGCTGCCAGCAGCGTCGCGGCAAGCGCCGCCGTCACGGACGGAACGGGGCGCATCAGCGGGGCACCGGCAGCGGCCGCACGCGACCGCCCGCGTCAACGGCGGCGATGGGTTCGCGCACACGATCGGTCAGCATCGTCTCCTCCAGTCCTTGAGCCTCCCGGATCCGCGACAGGGCGGCAGCGACCGAGCTCGGCACCGTGTACGCGTCGTAGGGAAGCAGGTTCACCACATAGCCGAGGTCGGCCATCGAGCCAATCGTCATCCGGCTGAGCGGCATCGGGATGCCCGGTGCCTCGGCGAACCCGGTCATCAGTTCGGTGTCGAACCCGATGCCGGTCGCGGTGGACACTTCGCGCCAGTGCACGTCACGCGTGCCCGCGCCGCCGGTCGTCTCGAGGGGGATGGACGTGGCGCAGTTGGCGCCGCCGCCGTGGAACTGGCATCCCGCAATCGCTTGCGCACCGATGAACGCCGAGCTCGGCGTACCGGCGCCGGTGGTGAGCGCCTTGCTCGCCCACAGCGTGCCAAAGCCGAGCGTGTGCAGCATCTCGTGCAGGATCACGCTGTTCAGCCGGTTCGTCGACGCGAGTGTCTGCAGGTCCGCGACGTCGAAATTCATCACGCCAATCAGCGACAGGCCGCTCGACACGCGGATGTAGCACGGGCCGGCTGAGCCCAGGATGCCCCCGGGCCCGTCGATCGGGCCGACCTGTGCGTACACGATCACGCCGGTCACGGTCTCCGTCAGCGGCGCCACGCCGGTCGTGCCGCAGCTCGAGATGTCGAACGCGGTCAGTTGCACGGGCGAAAGGGCACCGGTGATCAACCCCTGGATGCGCCGCGCCGCCGTGGTGAACGCATCCTGGATGGTGGGGTCGATTGCCGGACCGAAGAACCGGACCGACATCGAGAAATTCGTGGCCACCGTCGCGGTGGCGGTCACGCTGAAGGCGCCCGAGATGGCGCGGAGCAGCTGGCCATCCGTGGACTTGCCCAGCGTCCATGCCGGCGCCACGGCCACGCCCGTCGCGTCCGTCGTGCCGGACGCGCTGCCGCCGAGCGTCCCGTTGCCGCCGATGACCGAAAACGTCACCGCCTGGTTCGCGATGCCGTTGTTGTACTTGTCCGCCACCTTGAACGCCACGGGGGACGTCAGGGCGGCGGCGGCGGGCGCCGACTGGGCGTCGCCGCTCGCGATGACGATCTTGGACGCCACGTCCGGCGTGCCGGTCGCGGTGATGGTGAGGGGCGGAAGGCCGTTCACCGTCACGGTCAGGGAGTTCGCGCCGGCGGTGGTGCCAAGGGTCCACGTCCCGACGGACGTCCCGCCCGACGACGTCTTGGCCGGCGGGTTCGTGAGCGTGCCGCCCCCGGACGCCACGACGATGGTCACCGCCACACCCGAGATGGCGTTGCCGGACGCGTCGCGCACCACGAACTGCGGCGCCGGCGTCAGCGCCGCGCCCACGGTGCCGGTGATGGCGACCGACGCCGCGGGCTCGACCGACACGGGCTTGGGCGGCGCCGTGGAGTCGCCGCGGCAGGCGGCCAGCGCGGCGACGGCGACGACTGCCACGCCCCGCACGGCCTGCGGAACACGTCTGGAGAACATGCGGGAACGGGGTGCGGGAGGCCTGCGGAGAGAAGGGACTAGAAGACGATCGGGCCGTGCGCGAACAGGGCGCGGACGTGAATCTGCAGGGCGCCCGGCTCCGTGCCCTCGACAAAGTACTCCGTGTAGCGGCGGTCAGGCGGCGTCGACGCCGTGGCGAGCTTCCCCGTCTGCCGGTCGAGCGCGGCCGATGCCACCCCTGCAGGGGCGACACTCCACGCGTCACTGGCCCTCGCGTAGCCGCCCCGCTCGAGCATGCGGGCAAACACGGGAGCCGCCAGCGAACCGCCGGCCACGCCGCGCTCGGCGATCGGCTGCGGCCGGTCGAACCCGAGCCACACGCCCGCCACGAGGTCGGGCGTCACGCCGACGAACCACACGTCGGTGTTGTCGTCGGTGGTGCCCGTCTTGCCCGCCACCGGCACGTCGGGCGGCAGGATGCGCCGCACCGCAGTGGCGGTGCCGCGCTCCACGACGTCACGCATCATGTCCCGGATTACCCACGCGGCCGGGGCCGGCATCACCGCGGGCAGGGTGTCCACCGGCGGCGCGTACACCACGCGACGGTCCGGATCCTCGATGCGCGTGACGAGTCGCGGCTCGACGGGCTGGCCGAGGTTGGCGAACGCCGTGTACGCGGCGACGAAGTCGAGCGGGTGCACCACCGACGCGCCGATGGCGCTCGACGGGTACGGCGCGATGGTCGACGTGATGCCGAACCGGCGGACCCACGCGGTGACCGAGTCGGCGCCGAACTGCTGCCAGAGCTGCACCGCCACCGGGTTGCGCGACTTGGCGATCGCGTCGCGCATCGTGATCGCGCCGAGGAATTCCCCGTCGGAGTTCCCCGGCCGGTACACCTGGCGGTCGTACGTGATCGTGAGCGCGGTGTCGGCGACGATGGTGTTCGGCGGGATGGAATCGGCGATGGCGAGCGAATAGAGGAACGGCTTGAAGCTCGACCCCGGCTGGCGGTACGCGTTCGTCGCGCGGTTGAAGGGGGCCAGCGCGTGGTCACGGCCCCCCACCAGGGCGCGGACGTCGCCGGTGGACGGGTCGAGCGCCACCACGGCGCCCTCGAGGAAGTCGGTGTTGCCCCGGGGATGGTTCGCCAGCGTGGGGTGCCGCCACCCCGGGCGCTGCTCGATGGCTGCCGTCTCATCCGCGAGCGCCGACACGGCGGCGCGCTGCAGCGCGGGATCGAGCCCCGTGTAGATCCGGTACCCGCCGTCAGCGACGGGAATGCCGGCGCGCTCGGCGACGGTGCGCACGGCATCCACGTAGTACGGCGCCGGCGCGCTCATCCCGCCGTTCGGCAGGGTCGCCACGGGCTCACGTTTCGCCGCGTCGGCCTCCGCGCGGGAAATCATCTTCTGTCCCACCATCAGGTCGAGCACGAGGTTGCGGCGCGCCCGCGAGCGATCCGGGTACCGCGAGGGGTCGTACTGCACCGGGCTCTTCGGCAGCGCGGCTAGCGTGGCCGCCTCGGCCAGCGTCACCTTCGACGCGCCCTTGCCGAAGTAGTGCCGGGCCGCGGCCTCCACGCCGTACCATCCGTGCCCGAAGTTGATCTGGTTGAGGTACGCCTCGAGGATCTGCGCCTTGGAGTAGTGCCGCTCCATCTCGAGCGCCGCCTTCTGCTCCCGCAGCTTGCGCATCGGCGACGTGTCGCGCCGGTTGATGAGGTCCGGGTGCATGTTGCCGACCAGCTGCTGCGTGATGGTGCTCGCGCCCCGGAACGAGCCCATCAGGTTGTCCTTGATGGCGGCCGCGATGCCCACCAGGTCCACGCCGTTGTGCTGGTAGAACCGCTGGTCCTCGACGGCGATGAACGCGTTGGGCAGGTACGCGGGCAGCGTCTTGATGGACACGATCGTGCGCCACTCGCGGCCGATCTCCCCCACCAGCGAGCCGTCGCGCGCGAACACCAGCGACGACTGGGGCGGCGTGATCAGCTGCCACGCCTCCTCCGGCGGCGGATTCTGTTCCTGCGCCGGCGCCGCGCAGGGCGCCATGGCCGCAAGCGCCGCCACCGCGGCGGCAACGGCGGTTCCGCGCCGGCTCCAGCCGGGGATGTCACTCCTCCGCATTCGGTGAAACATAGCTGCTCATTCAACCCGTTGGCCGGCAACGAGTTCCGCCGCGCGTGGCGACGCTCCCCCAACCGTGCGACCTTTCAGGAGCCGATGTCCCTCCTTCGACTTGCGATAGCGCAGTTCCGTCCCCGGAAGGGGGACGTGGCGACGAACGCCCGGCGCATCGGCGAGATCCTCGCCCAGGCGGCGTCGCTCGAACCCCGGCCCGACGTGGTGCAATTCGCCGAGACGGTCCTGTCGGGCTACTTCGTCGAGGGGGCGGTACGCGAGACCTCCACCACGGCCGCGCGACTCGCCGCCACGATCGCCGCGTCGTACGCCGCGGCGGGCGGAACGGCCCCGCTCCACACGGTGCTCGGGTTCTACGAGGAGCACGACGGCACCCTCTACAACGCGGCCGCGTGCCTCGCGCTCGACGGCGCCGGCGGCGCGCGGGCGCTGCACGTGCACCGCAAGAACTTCCTGCCCACCTACGGCCTGTTCGACGAGGAGCGGTTCGTGGAGCGCGGCTTCGGGATTCGCGCGTTCGACGCGCCGTGGGGCCGCGCGGCCATCCTCATCTGCGAAGACGCCTGGCATTCGCTCTCGGGGACGATCGCCGCCCTCGACGGGGCGCAGGTCGTGTTCGTGGTGGCGGCGGCGCCCGCGCGCGGCATGCACGAACGGCGCCTCGGCGATGCCGCGCCCGCGACGGTGGCGCGGTGGGAGCGTCTCATTCGCGACATCGCCGACGAACACGGCGTGTACGCCTCGCTGGCCAACCTCGTCGGCAGCGAAGGCGGCAAGGTGTTCCCCGGCGCTTCCATCGTGCTCGGGCCGCGCGGCGACATCCGGGCGCGCGGCCCGCTCTGGGAGGAGGCGCTCATCACTGCCGACCTCGACCTGGCCGACATCACCCGCGCCCGCGCCGACACGCCGCTGCTGTCCGACCTCCGGGTGGCGCTGCCCTCGCTCCGCGCCGAACTCGACCGCGTGTCGGGCACAGCCCCGGGCGGCGGCCCGGGCGCCGCCCAAGGCGCCGGGCCGGGCCCCACAGTCCAGGCGCCGTCGCAGCCCGTCCGCGAGCCGGCGGCT